>JALSPZ010000269.1 GCA_026985675.1 Flavobacteriales bacterium | reverse complement strand
AATAGAAGGAAATTTTATATTGTTTAGCGTTTCCAATGAAGCCATAAAAAATGAGCTTTTACAAAACAAAGAAGGAATTTTGAATTATATCCGTCAAAAACTCAATAATTATAAAATCGATTTTAAACTATCGGTTGATCAAAAGAAAAAAGAAGAATTGATCTATTTTCCCAAGGATAAGCTGAAAAAGATGATAGAAATCAATCCGGATGTATTGTATTTAAAAGAACAACTGAACTTGGATTTTTAATAACAATAAATCTTATATAAAAATATTAGCCACGAATACACGAATGATAAAATGTTGTGTATTGGTGGCTGAAAATTATTTATAAATTTGAAAAGATAAAAACTAAATTCCGAAAACTTTTTTAATTTCTTCTGTTTTATCCAATTTTTCCCAAGGGAACAATTCCACTTCAATATTTTTTGTAACGATATCTTTTAGCGTATAATCATAACGTTTGAATTGCTTGGTTACGATTCTATGGGTTCTGCCAAAGTGTCCATAGGCAGCGGTTTCGGAATAGATAGGATAATTGAGCTTTAAAGTTTTAACTATTGAAGCCGGACGCAAATCAAAAATTTGTGTGATTTTATCGGCGATTTCTTTGTCGCTTAATTTTACTTTTACGGTTCCATAGGTATTTACAAATATACTGATGGGGTCAGCTACGCCAATTGCATAAGCTACTTGAATCAACAAACGGTCGGCAACGCCTGCTGCCACCAAATTTTTAGCAATATAACGAGCCATATATGCAGCCGAACGATCCACTTTGCTCGAATCTTTTCCGGAAAAAGCTCCACCTCCGTGAGCTCCGCGTCCGCCATAAGTATCTACAATAATTTTCCTCCCCGTAAGACCGGTATCTCCGTGTGGACCACCGATAACAAATTTTCCCGTGGGATTGACCAAAAGCTTGTAATCTTTAAACAATTGGGCATATTCCGGATAGTTTTTAATCACTTCGGGAATTAAAATATTTTGGACATCCGTATAAATTTTATCCAACATTTTTCGGTCATCCGTATCAAAAGGATCGTGTTGGGTGGAAATAACAATTGTGTGTATTTTAACCGGTCGATTATCATCGTTATATTCTATGGTTACCTGACTTTTGGAATCCGGACGTAAATAGGGCATAAGATTTGTCTCCTTGCGAATTTTGGCAAGTGTTTTGACCAATTGATGTGCCAAATCCAATGTAGCCGGCATATAATTGGAAGTTTCGTTTGTAGCGTAACCAAACATCATCCCTTGGTCGCCGGCTCCTTGTTCTTGTTCGTCTTCCCGCACCACCCCACGATTGATATCTTCGGATTGGTCGTGAATTGCCGATAAAACCCCTAAGGATTTATATGAAAAATAATAATCGTCTTTATCGTAACCGATTTTTTTAATCGTATCACGTGTAACTTTTTGAATATCAACATAAGTTTTGCTTTTTACTTCTCCCGCTACTACCACTTGTCCGGTAGTAACCAAGTTTTCAACCGCTACTTTTGAGTCGGGGTCAAAAGCTAAAAAGTTATCCAAAATACTGTCTGAAATTTGGTCGGCTACTTTATCGGGATGTCCTTCCGATACTGATTCTGAGGTAAATAAATATGACATTTCCTAAAATTTTAATAATTAAAAATAAATTTATAAGGTAGGAAATGACCGATAGAAACACATTTTAGCATTTTTTTAAAAGGTTGCAAGCAGTCAAATCCGTCCTTTTGTGATTGCAAAAGTATGTAAATATTTTCTATTGACAAATTATTTCTTTATTTTTTTATAAGCTACATTCAAATAATAAATTCAACATTTGACAAATCCTATTTAAAGACGTATTTTTGCAAATGAATACAAGTAAACCGTCTTGTCGCCTTGTTTTTAAGCAAGGAGGAAAGTCCGGACACCATAGGGTAGCATAGCGGATAACATCC
>JALSPZ010000268.1 GCA_026985675.1 Flavobacteriales bacterium | reverse complement strand
TGTATTGAGTGCTATGTTAGGCGTTTTTACAATATTGAGAATTTATGCCAATCATGCTTCAAAAATATTAGGAAAAATTCAAATTTTGGCAAGAAATTTCAAATTGGTATTATCTTTGACTATGTTTTTATTAGCAGGGTTTAGTTTAATTGGTGTCCTTAAAATAAATTAGTGTTTTGCATTTGAGATACTTAAAAACATAAACTATTGTTGAATTTTTCATTTTATAAAATTTTTATAAATTTGTTAAAAAATTATGTTCCAATGAAAAAATTACAAAAATTAACATTTATTTTAGCCTTTCTCGGATTGATTATTTCTTGTTCAACGGTTAAAATGACCGGAAGAAAACAATTTAATTTAGTACCTAATGCACAGATTTTCCCTGCTTCTTTTGCCCAATACAACAATTTTATTCAGGAGCATAAATTGTCAACAGATAAAACCCAATCCGAGCGTGTTAAACGTATTGGAAACCGATTGATTAAAGCTGTTGAAAAATATTATAAGAAAAAAGGTTGGGAAAGTGATTTGAAAGGCTATCAATGGGAAGTTAATTTGGTGGATGATCCACAGATGAATGCTTTTTGTATGCCCGGTGGAAAAATTGTCTATTATACAGGTTTACTTAAAGTAACCACTACGGATGCCGAAATAGCTGCCGTTATGGGACACGAAATTTCACATGCTTTGGCTAACCATGGAGCAGAAAGAATGAGCTTGGCATATGGACAACAATTAGGTGCGATTCTAACTATGTTGGCTACCAGTAAAGCAAAACCTGAGGATCAACAAAAATGGATGCAAATCTATGGTATTGGTTCAACAGTAGGATTTGCTTTACCATTTAGCCGTAAGCATGAGTCGGAAGCCGATAAAATGGGACAAATAATTATGGCAATTGCCGGGTATAATCCGGATGCAGCTGCCGAAGTTTGGGTAAAAATGTCAAAAATGGGCGGACAGCAACCTCCGGAAATTTTAAGCACGCACCCTTCACATGAAACAAGAATGAACAATTTGAGAAAGTGGGCGCCTGAAGCCAAAAAAATTGCTAAAGAATTCGGTGTGTATTTTAATAAATAATCTTTTTGACAAAATATTATTATATTTGACATCCTCAAAAATCACTTTGAGGATGTTTTTTTATGAAATTAAAGAAAGGAGATAAAAAATTAATAAGAGCATGGGCTTTTTATGATTGGGCAAATTCTGCTTATGCATTGGTCATAAGTTCAGCTATTTTTCCTATTTTTTTTGAAAAAGTTACCAATAGGAATGGGAATGATCATTTACATTTTTTGGGATTGACTTTTAAAAATACAGAATTATATAGTTACGGTCTTTCACTTTCATTTTTAGTAGTAGCTTTTCTTTCTCCCATCCTTTCATCCTTGGCGGATTATTCCGGTGATAAGAAAAAATTTATGAAATTCTATACCTATCTCGGAGCATTTTCTACCATGATGCTGTTTTTTTTTAAAGGTCCCGATACGGTTTGGTTAGGACTTCTGTTTAGTATCTTAGCGAGTATAGGTTTTTGGGGAAGTTTGGTTTTTTATAATGCATTCCTGCCTGAAATTGCCTATGAAGAACAACAAGATAAAGTCAGCGCCATTGGATTTGCTTATGGATATATCGGTTCGGTTTTATTGATGATTTTCAATTTAACCATGATTTTACATCCCGAATGGTATGGAATAAAAGACGGAACTTTACCGGCAAGAATTTCATTTTTGAGTGTAGGAATTTGGTGGTTAGTGTTTTCTCAATATACTTTTAAGGTTTTACCCGACAATATTTATGAGGAAAAGCCTCCTAAAAGAAAAGAATTTTTGTTAAAAGGTTTTGATGATTTGAAAAATGTTTTTAACGAATTGATACATTATGATCGCTTAAAGAAATTTTTGATGTCTTTTTTTCTATACAGTTTTGCCGC
>JALSPZ010000267.1 GCA_026985675.1 Flavobacteriales bacterium | reverse complement strand
ATGAATCTTATCGGACGCAAAGCTTGGAAAGAGTTCAGGCGTTGCAGCGAAAGTTATTGGATGCTACAAATAATCAATCGGCTAACAGCTAATGATTTCTCGGATGGTATTTTTCCAATGTTTCGTGTAATTTTTTTCGGTCAATATGTAGATAAATTTCGGTTGTTGTAATGCTTTCGTGTCCGAGCATCAGTTGGATGGAGCGAAGGTCAGCTCCGTTTTCCAATAAATGTGTGGCAAAAGAATGACGCAAACTGTGCGGGCTGATATTTTTTTGGATACCGCTTTGTTTCAAGAGTTTTTTGATGATAATAAAAATCATATTACGCGTAAGTTTTCTTCCCCTGCGGTTGAGGAAAAGATAATCTTCGTGTCCGGGTTTGGCTTCTTCGGGTTTTCGGGAATATTTGATAAAATTTTCAATGATTTTTTTTGTGTAGTCGTTTATGGGGACAAAACGTTGTTTATCTCCTTTACCGGTAATGCGGATAAAACCTTCGTCAAAAAACAAGTCGGAGAGTTTGAGTTCGACTAATTCGGATACCCTTAGTCCGCATCCGTATAAGGTTTCGATAATGGCTTTGTTTCGTTCGCCTTCGGGTTTTGAAAGATCTATTGCGGCTATTAATCGGTCGATTTCTTCAATATCCAAAACATCCGGAAGTTTTCTTTTAAGTTTAGGCGATTCTATGAGTTCCATAGGGTTTTGTTCGATATGGTTTTCTATAATTAAAAAGTTGAAAAACAAACGGATACCGGAGATTAAGCGTGCTTGGGTTGCCGGAGCTATGCTGTCTGAAATTTGATAAATAAAATCTTTGATTAAATCTGGCGTAAAAAGTTTAAAATCTATAATTTCTGCAAATTCATCAAAAAAATTTAGAAATTTATTGACATCGTTCAAATAGCTTTCGACGGAATTTTTTGATAATTTTTTTTCGAGTTTTAAATAAAGTTCAAAATCATTCAACAAAATCTTTCTTTTCATATTTTTTTGTATTTTAGCATAAAAATAATCAAAAAATAATTGTTATGAAAAAATTGGGATTAGTTATCTTGTTATTGATAGGTTTAAATTTGCATGCACAAGATTTCAGAATTGGATTGACATTGGCTCCGAGCATTAATTTTAATAAGAATTTTCATAAAGATGCCAATGGTAATTTTGTGTCTACTGACAATTCCGGTGGTTTGGGATGGAAAGGGGGATTGTTGGCGGATTATAATTTTGCCGGAAATTATAATATTCATTCGGGATTGTTGATACATTCCAAAAATTTTAATACGGATGCAGTAAGTCAATCCCTTACGACATTGGAAATTCCTTTGGCTTTGAAATTACGCACCAAGGAAGTAACCGATAATGTTCATATTACCGGATTTTTCGGAGGAACTTTTGATATAAATGTTGCAGCAAAAGCCAAAGCCGGAGGGGCGGAAGTCCAAAATATTGACCAATTTAACACGTTCGGTATGAGTTTTATGGCCGGAGTCGGTGGAGAATATGATTTGGATTTTGGTAGTATAGGAATTGGTCTGTCTTATCATTTGGGTTTTACGGATGTTAATAAGTCTGATGAATTTAAGACATTGCCTAAGCATTTATCGATCGATTTTGTATTTTATTTCTAAGGAATTTAACTTAAATAATTACAAGGGACCTTTGGGTTCCTTTTTTTATTTGAAAACAATTTATTATTTTTGTTAGAAGCTTCGTAAAAATAAAATAACAGCTATGAAAAAATTTTTTTTTATCGGTATCTTTTCATTTTTGGTTTTATCTTGTGGTAATACCAAACAGATACAAGAATTTGTCAATACGGGAAATTATGATTCGGCAATTGATTTGTCCATTGAAAAAATTTCCAAGAAAAAAGGTAAAAAAAGTGCAGACCCATATATTTTGCTTTTGAAGGAAGCTTATGATAAAGCGATGCAAAGAGATAAGGAAGTAATTGCTCGTGCACAAAAAGATGTAAATCCGGAAAAATGGCAAACGATTTATGATACTTATTTACAGATGGATAGTCGTCAGAATAAAGTCAAAGCTTTGGTCCCTTTACGATTGACCAAAACGGGAGAAAATATTTCTTTTGCTTTTGAAAATTTAGATACGAAAATCATAGATGCCAAGAATCATTTGGTAGCTCATTTGTATAAGAAAGCAAAAATTTTGTTGAATAGCGGAAATAAAAAAGATATCAGAAGGGCTTATGATCTTTTGGATGAAATCGATCGTATAGATTCCGGATATAAAGATGTAAGTAAATTGATGGATATGGCACATCAACGCGGAATGACTTATGCTGTTGTTGAAATAGAAAATAAAACGGATAGAATCATTCCGCAAAAATTACAAGATGAAATATTGAATTTCGGTTCTTACGGAGCAAGTAATTTTTGGGTGGATTATCACCATAAAAAGGTAAATGGATTAAATTATGATTATTTAATCCAATTACAATTTACACAAATTAATATCAGTCCGGATCAAGAACGTGAAAAAGAAATTTTGGAAGAAAGGGAAATTCAAGACGGATATACTTATCAAAAAGATTCAAAAGGTAATATCGTAAAAGACAGTTTGGGTAAACCTATCAAAATCCCTAAAATAATTAAGGTAAAAAGCCGTGTGTTTTTTCATCAACAATATAAAGAAGCGACAATGTTAGGCGAAGTGAAAATTGTAGATTTGAAAACCGGACAACAAGTGGATAATTTTCCTCTGAACAGCAAATATGTATTTGATTATAAATATGCTAATTATCAAGGGGACAGAAGGGCTATCAGAAAGGAATATCAAGATTTCTTGGATAAAAAACCCGTTCCATTTCCTTCAAATGCGCAAATGATTTATGATGCGGCAAAAGATATTAAGATGCAACTTAAAAATATTTTAAGCAAAGCGAATTTCTTATAAAATTTTGATTAAAAAACTCAACAAAGCATTTGATTTTATAAAAATTTAATAAAGTCAAATGCTTTTCTTTTCTTAAGATAATCCAAATCGTATTCATTAGCATAGGCTTCCCGTTCAAAACTTATATTTTTATAGGCGAGATAAAAATTTCCATATTGAATCAAACGAACCAAATATTCTATTATAAACCAAACAAAAAAAATAATCCAAAGGAGTTCTAATTGTTGTTTAAGATGAATTTTTTCGTGATTGATTAAAACTATATCATTTTTAAACTCCGGCTTTTTTAGGATAATCAGCGGATAAATGGTGATGGCAACAAATGATTTGGCCAAAATATGTGGAAAAACGACAATTTTCATTAAAAATAAACTATCTGTTGTTAAAAAAAGTTAAAAATAATAAATTTTTTGCTAATCTTTATTAGTTTTACGCTAATAAAAATCGGTATGCAAGAAATTATAAGCATAAAAAATGCCAAAGTGAAATATTGGTTCCAACTCTATCATAAATCCGCTTTGCGAAAGAAACAAGGCGAATTTGTAATAGAAGGAATCAAAGAAGTGGAAATGGCTTTAAAAAATAATTATGCCATTGATTTTGTATTGTATTTTCCTGATTTGATAGATGAAAATTTAATAAAAAAATGGAAAGATAAATATTCGTCGGATTTCGAACTTATAAAAATATCTAAGGAAATTTTTGAAAAATTGGCTTACAGAAAAACAACCGGAGGCATACTTGCAATTGCCCGAACCAAAACGCATAAAATCAATGATGTAAAACTATCCGAAAATCCTTTGGTCATTGTAGCGGAAGGGATAGAAAAACCCGGAAATTTGGGAGCGATTTTACGAACAGTGGATGGAATAGGAGCAGATGCTTTTATTTTGGTAAATTCGGTTGTGGATTTGTATAATCCCAATGTCATTCGTTCGAGTTTGGGAACGATTTTCAGCAATCAAATTGCGATTTCGGACTTTAAAACTATTAAGAAGTTTCTTTTGCAAAATCGGATTAAATTATTTGCGGCAACTTTGCAAAATTCTCATCCTTATTATTTGGAAGATTTTACACAAGCATCTGCAATAGCTGTGGGTTCGGAAGCCAAGGGTTTAACACAAGAATTTAGAGAAATAGAACATCAGGCGATTTATATTCCAATGGAAGGACAAGCCGATTCGTTGAATGTTTCCGTTTCGGCGGCAGTATTGGGATATGAAGCTTTAAGGCAAAGAAAAATTTTAAAATGAAAAGAAAGATTACATATCTAGGTTTCACCTTATTATTGATTTTTGTAATTGTTTTTTTCAACTGCAAGCATAATAAGTTTGCCGGAGAAAAAAGCGTCTTGGTGGGAAAAATCGTTAATCCCAAAAAAGATTATTTTGTGGTATCACAAGATCCTTTTAATTTGGAATCCGACACAATATTTGTAAGTTCGGGTAACAAGTTCAAAGGTAGTGTTCAAACGCCTTTTGAAGGTTTGTATTTCGTGTATATTTTTCCAGAATTTCAAGTTTTTTATTTAAAACCTGGTGACTCAATAGCATTTGTGCTGAATACGAATGAATTTGACGAATCTTTGAGTTTTTCCGGAACATCGGCTATGGAGAATAATATTTTGGTTAATCTTTTTTTATTAAACGAAAAAGAAAGTTTGGATTTGCATCAAAAATTTTCTCAAATGACCCCCGAAGAGCTTCTAAAAAAAACAGATTCTTTTTATCGGATTAAAACAGAATTTATACAATCATTTAATCCCGAATTACAGCAAACTTCCACACGATTTAAAAAAATTCTCGATTTTTATAAACGTTTGGCAAAATGCAGGATATTGGAATCTTATGCAGGTAAACATAAAAACGATTTACCGAAAGATTATTTTGCTTATAGAAAGATTTTACAGGAAAAGGCAATTGACCCCAATATTCTAGACTTGTTATATTTCATCAAGAATTTTGTTGATAATAATGTTTCTGACAGTCTATCTGTAAAAGAAAGGCAGAAAACTTTAATAGAATTAATAAATAAAGAAGTAGCGGATCAAGCGGTAAGGGATAATATGTTGATGTTGTATTGTAAAAATTATATTAAGGATTTTTTTATTTATAACGCGGATGATGAAATTTTTAAAAAATATCAAAGTTCCATTCAAAATTCCAAATATAACCGATATTGCAGAGATTTGGTAAATAAAAACAATGCTCTTGTCCAAGGTAAAACCATACCCGATGTTATACTTTTGGATATTAACGGTAAACCTGTCGGTTTGAAACAAATTTTAAATAAATCTCATTATTTACTATCTTTTTCCGATTTCTATTATAGAAAAAATTATCGTTCAAATTATGATAAATTGAGAAAAATAAAAGAAAAATTTCCCGATTTGCAAATCATAGTTATCAATAAAAACACAGGTGATTTTAACGAGTGGAAAATACAGGTGCCGAAAGATACTTTATTGCAATTCTATCAGTTCAAGGATAACAAAGGAATGAAAAAAATATTTCCATATAACCTTTCTAAAGTTTATTTATTGAAAAAGGATTCCATTAAACAATCTATGATTAATATGTATCACCCCGATTTTAACGGCATTTTGGAAGATTTTATGAAAAGACCCTAAAAAATTGTAACTTTATCGGAAATTTTACGTAATATATAAAGCGTAAAAAAAAGAAAATCAAATTATGGCATATATAGATTACTATAAAATTTTAGGGGTAGATAAAAATGCAAGCGAAAAGGATATAAAAAAAGCATATCGGAAGCTTGCCAGAAAATATCATCCGGATTTGAATCCCAATGATAAAGAAGCTGAAAAACGTTTTAAAGAAATAAATGAAGCTTATGAAGTATTGGGAAATAAAGAAAACCGCGAAAAATATGACAAATATGGAGAGCATTGGGAACACGCCGATGAAATAGAAAAGCAAAAAGCCCAACAAAGACAATATCAACAAGCTTATGGCGGTGGTTTTGATGATTTTAGCGGTTTTGGTGGTTTTGGTGGCGGCGGATATGACGAAACGGATTTTTCCGATTTTTTTCAAAGTATGTTTGGGGGAAGAGCAAGTGGAAGTAGGAGAAATATAAAATTCAAAGGACAGGATTTACACGCCGAATTACATTTGAATTTAAGGGATGTTTATACTACACAAAAACAAACGATCAATGTTAATGGTAAAAAAATCAGATTAACCATACCGGCAGGAGTGAGAGATGGTCAGACAATTAAAATCAAAGGCATGGGAGGACCCGGAATAAATGGTGGACCTAATGGTGATTTATACATCAAATTTAGGATTTCAGAAGATCCTCAATTCAAAAGAGTAGGAGATAATTTGTATGCAAAAAAAGACATTGACTTATACACTGCTGTTTTGGGAGGAGAAACTTTAATAGACACATTGGACGGTAAGGTAAAATTAAAAGTTAAACCGGGAACTCAATGTGGAACAAAAGTGCGTTTAAAAGGTAAAGGTTTTCCGGTTTATAAACAAGAAGGGAAATACGGAGATTTATATATTACTTATAATGTAAAAATACCAACAAATTTAAACGATAAAGAAAAAGAACTGTTTACGGAATTGTCAAAAATCAGAAATCATGGATAAAAATACTTATATTAGCATAAAAAAGGTTTGTGAGTTATATCATATACCCGAATCTTTTTTTGAAGAAATAAAGGAATTTGATATTTTGGATGAAGATATTTTTGATAAAAATTTTGAAAGAATAAATACGGAATATCTTACCGATTTGGAAAAAATTATGCGTTTACGTTATGATTTAAATATCAATATGGAAGGAATTGATGTAATAAATAATTTGTTAAGACGAATTCATTCTTTGGAAGAAGAATTGGATTTGCTTAAAAGGAAACTTGGTTTATATCTCAGTGAATAAAAAAGCGGCTTAGCCGCTTTTTTTATTTGAAATTTTCCAATACTTTTTTCATTGCCTGAATATTTCTTCCGGGTTTCCCATAAAGATAACCGGAGATTTTTGAGATAATTTCTCCCGAGGGTTTTAAAAAGACCATAGTCGGAACACCTCCACGATGATATTTGGATGCTAAACGGTAATTGTGTTCACGTTGTTCCGGTGAAAGTTGTTTTCTTTTGGGAAAATCGACAAAAACCAAAACAAATTTTTTGGATAATTTAATAAATTCATCATTTGTAAATAAGTCGCGATGCATAGCTTTACAAGGTGGGCACCAATCGGATCCGGTAAAAAGCAAAAGCATAGGTTTGTTTTCTTTCTGAGCGATTTTTTGAGCTTTTTCAAAATTTGTTAACCAATTTAGTTCCCGGTGATTTTCTTGAGAAAAAGCATTTCCTGTAAGAAAAAGTAACATTGATAAAATTAAAATTTTCTTCATTTTCTTTATTATTATTTGCATTAAAATGCAAATGTAATATAAATTTAATTTATTATTTGTAAAAATAAGTTAAATAAAAATATTTTTTTTAAATTGTCCCGAATTTAAATTAAATATCAATTATGAGAAAAATTACTTTTTTATTAATTTTAATTTTGAGCTGGATTGTGCCGGGTAAGACTTTGGCACAAGTTCAAGATTTTGAAGGCACGTCGGTAGGGGATGTCCCTTCCGGTTGGGTAAAATACCAAAGCCAGAATGATGATCCCGGTTTTGCTGTTAGTGATCAAACGGGGATTGCTCATTCGGGGACACATTTTTTAGCACATTTTGCAACTGATATTGCTTCAGAATCCACATCCTGGGTGGTTTCGAGTGCATTTACAGTAGGTTATCTGTATGAGATGAATTTTTATTGGAGAGGCAAATGGTCTTTCTCATATAATTTTTCAGGTGCATATATTTCTACTACTTCCAATGATCCCGTAGCTAATCCAAATGATTTTACATTATTGGAAGAGTTTTCACCTAATAATTATCCCGATACTTGGTTGCAATGGAATAAAGCTTCTTACGATTTGTCGCAATATCAAGGACAAACAATTTATATAGCTTTTAAATATGTTGGAGATAATGCTCATGATTTTTATGTTGATGATGTAAATGTTGGACCCATGCCATATTGTGAGGTCCCTTCGAATTTGGATATTTTCAGAAATATGAATGATTATACTGCTTTGGATGTTTCTTGGACACCAGTTGTAGGAGTTGATACTTATGAAGTGGTATGGGGAGCTCCCGGTTTTGATCCTAATGCTTCAGGTGTTTCTTCTGCGCAAGTAACGGGTAGTTCTTATACCATTACCGGTTTACAAGAAAGTACGCGATATGAAGTTTATATACGTTCACTTTGTTCCAGTTATAACATGAGTTCTTGGGAAGGACCAGTTGCAGAAACAACTGCAGGGCCACCACCTGCAAATAACGATTGTGCTAATGCCGAATTATTAAATGTTTATCCGGTTGGAGGAGCTGTCGGAAATGAAGTTCAGGGGGATACTACTAATGCAACGGACAGTGGCAATCATCCCAGTTGTGATAATACCGATACAAACTATGATTTATGGTATACTTTTACAGCTCCTT
>JALSPZ010000266.1 GCA_026985675.1 Flavobacteriales bacterium | reverse complement strand
TCACCAATTTTGATGTACCGAACCTGGTCGGTGGTAGGAATTTGATACACAATTTCCCCCGCCAACTTTCCATACTCCGCCAACTCAAACGAAATTTTCGCGGGATTTTCACTATTGGGCGTGAAATCTATAAAAAATGTTCCATTATTTAGTGTTGTTTCACTTTCATCGCCAATGCTTACGGCAACATTTTTTAAATTTTTATTGGTAAGACCGTCCACCACTTTTCCGGTAATGGTAAGGGCAAAGGCGGGACTTGCCAAAAGCAAAAGGGCGCAAAACGATAGAAATTTTTTCATCAGGCGATTATACCTGAATATTGGCAAGAAAGCAACGAAAATCCCGCGAATTTTTTAATTGTTAGCCACCTTTTCGGTAGAGATAGGGTTTTTGGTTATAATTATGGAAAAACTAATTTCTCCATTTTTATCTAAGTCTCTTTGTTCCAATTCAGTCGGGCTAATTTCGCGGATTTCTTGAATCATTCCTTCATCATCTGTTTGTGCTAAAACTTTTCCATATTTGGGGTCGTTTAAAACAGAAACTTCAACATTTTTCGCTCCGCCAAAATTTCTCACAAACACTACTTTGTATTCTTTGCCATTTTTATCAGTTCCACAAACAAAATAAACAAAAATTCTTTCACCATATTTTTTAACTTCCACTTTTAAGTTAAGTTCCTTAAAACGTTTTTGGAATTGTGGCGGGAAGGCGTTGAAAACGAGTTGGTTGAGTTCGGGGTTGTTTTTGACGGTTCCCGCGAATTTCGGGTTTTGCAAAATCTCCTCAAACACCGGGTCCATTATCTTGGGGTCGATTTTTTCGCTGTCTTGCGGGAGGTTGAATTTGTTGAGTTGCTTTTCCACAATGTATTGAATGGTTTCATTGAAGGAAGCTTTTTCGTCATACATTTCCTCTTCACTTAGTCTTCTTTCGTAAGTTTTTTGTCCATTTTTGCTTCGTGCGTCTTCGGCTTCTTTACCTGCCATACTTGCATATTTCATAAAAAGCTGTCGTTTTTTTTCCAACACCACCAACAATTGTTGTAATTCTTCACGGCTAAAATTTTGGCCATTTTCCGCGAAATATTGCTCAACTTCTTCGCGGGTTTTCATTTTTATCAGTTTTTCGGCAAGGTCTTTTATTTTTTGTGGTATGGTGTCTAAATTTTTCTCAATAAGTTGCGAAGTTTTATTGGCAAAATCCTCGGCAGTCAGCACAAGCGTGTTTTCGTTTATTTTTTCGCGGGTTTTTACGGTTTGCTCAGCTATAATTTGCGCTTTAAGCTCTTGCAAAGCGAAACGGGCTTGTTCGGCTTCGTTGTTTTTGATAGCGTCCGGGGAAAAATTTAAAGGCATAATTTTAATTTTTTATAATTAAGACAAAGATAATGAATTTTGTCAAATTTATATGTTTTATAATTTTTTTTTGTGCAAATTTCATTCCAAAACCTGCATTTTGTTTCTTGGGCTCATAGGTAACAGTCTATTAGCTCCTACGGAGCTTATGCTGACTTTTGTCATTTATCCCTATTTATTGCACTTCGTTTATATACATTTAGCTTCTATATTTTTAAATGCGTTTGACCCGGATTTTCGTGGCAACGCAATGTTCACATTTCCACGAAAAATCATAAATCCCAAATCATAAATCCTAAATCCCAAATCCCAAATCCTAAATCCTAAATCCTAAATCAAAAATCATAAATCAAAAATCCCCTCCCCTAATTATTTTTAGCGCCTTCATTAATCCATTGCTTGATTAAATCAATTTGATTTTGCGAGAGGTTTCCTCCCAGAGGCATATTGCTTCCGTAAGTTCCCGAACCGTCTATTTTTTTATATAAAACGGAATTATCGGCATCATTAGGAATAACTCTTTTTCCGGAATAGTTTGAAGCATTAACATTTACCAATTGGTTATATGAATTGGCGGAAGTTAAATCCAAATTT
>JALSPZ010000265.1 GCA_026985675.1 Flavobacteriales bacterium | reverse complement strand
CCTTATCTTTTGTTACAAAAAATCGATCTTTATCCAATTTATTGATGACTTCTCTGCCTATTAGACCCTCACTAAAAGGATATATGTTTTGGATGTAGTCATTAGAAGTTAAATTGAATTTAAAATCCTGATTTTCAATAAAAAAACCAAACAAACCGTTTATCATTACTGACTGTTCAGTATGCTTCTGTTCAATTTTTGTACCACCTTTTATGTTATGTATTTCGCTCATATCTAGCACTTTATCCGCTATTACCTATTCACAATATTTTAGGGCATTTTTATCCTTAAAAATCAAATGTTGGTTGTTTTTTATACATTTCAATTCTCTTTCTTGCCATTTCACAATATTCTTCACTCATGTCTATACCTATGTAGTTTCGTTTAAGTTGAACAGCAACTTTACAGGTGGTGCCACTACCACACATTGGGTCTAAAACAACATCTCCTTTATTTGTCCAAGAAATGATATGGTCTCTAACCAATGCGCTGGGGAATGGTGCAGGGTGTCCTTTCGCCTCTTGATCTTCTGCTTTTTTTCCGACAACGTATTCCCAAATATTCCCTTTTATTTTTTTGTCTTTAACCGGTTTTGCTAATTTTCCTCGCTTTTGTTCGCCTTTTGAGTAATTTTTATAGGTTGTGCCATTCAGCTTTAAACCACCATGTAAAGTGTCTATCATTATCGGATTATGTGTTTTTACAGTTCCTTTGCTAAAAACAAACATATACTCAAATACATTATTATATCGTTTTCTGTATATCTGGGGTATAGGATTTTGTTTTTGAAAAATCATCGTATCGTGTAAATTAAATCCTATTTCTTTGAAAAAAAGTGCTTGTTTAAAACTTGTTCCGGTTTCAGAGCCTTTAATTGTTGCGTCTGCTACAACCCATACGACAACTCCTCCTTCCTTTGTAACTCTATATAATTCCTTTGCTATTTCTTCAAAAGGAAAAATAAATCCTTTATATGTTCTTAAATTATCGTATGGTGGTGATGTTACTGTTAAATCAATTGAGTTATCGTCAAAATCTTTTAAAACTTCAACACAATTTCCAACTGTAACTTTATTTATATAGTTTGATGTCATAGTATTATTTTATTTCAAATAAACCATTATCATTAATACTCTCAATGATTTTGATTTTACTTTCTATTTTACTTAATTTTATTAATTCTTTCAATGCTTCTTCGTGGGTCATTCTCATTATCCTTTCTCTTTCGGAAGCTAAATGTTTTAAGGCTTCGTTTTTGGCTATTCGAATTGCTTCAATTGAAGCGATTTTTTCAATTTTCCATAACTCGTTTAAAACTTTTGAAAAATCTAAAATCGTTTTATTTATCGCTAACCAATAATCATTTGCACTTTTTGAGGGATTTAATGCCGGAATAATTTTAAATATACGAAGTAATAATTCTTCTGCTTTTGACTGTTTTTCTTCTATTGCATAGTTAACAAGAAGCGATAAATGTGAATATGTAAAAATACAAACATTTCGTGTAGTAGCTTGTTGATATATTTGACTTGAACGACTTGGTAATTGATAAATAGGTGCCACAACCATAGCATAAGGTTTACCATGTTTCCAACCATCCATAGCTTGAACTTTAAAATCTTTTTGATTTTTTGCTGTTCTACTTAATCTAAATGCTTTTGCATCGGCAACAAAACTATATTTTTTAGCATAAACGTCAACGTCGGCAACACCTGCTCTCTCGGTTAGAACTACACTTTTTAATCCCATAGCTTTAAATGCAAACGCCAATAGAGCGTCAGTATATTTAGAATACTGCTTTTCTTCACTTGTATCGTGTCCATACATTTCCGGTATATTTCCACACAAACGTAAATGGTCTATTAAAGTGGAATTTCCATGTTTTTTTATTTCCAATTCCAGCTTTTTTTCAAGGCGTTGTGCTTCATCTCCAAAGTTACCATTAATATTTTTTATT
>JALSPZ010000264.1 GCA_026985675.1 Flavobacteriales bacterium | reverse complement strand
ACGGAAAGCCGCTGTTTAGCTCTCATATGTTGGATTTATCCGAAGAACCGATTGAAGAAAATATTGATATCAGCAAAAAATATTTACAACGGATGAAAGACTTGGAAATGTTTTTGGAAATTGAACTCGGAATTACCGGCGGAGAAGAAGACGGAGTGGATAATACCGATGTGGATAATGCCAAACTCTACACCCAGCCCGAAGAAGTCAATTATGCTTATGAAGAGCTTTCCAAAATCAGTCCGTATTTTACCATTGCCGCATCTTTTGGAAATGTCCACGGCGTGTATAAACCCGGAAATGTGGTTTTACGTCCCGAAATCTTGAAAAATTCACAAAATTTTATCGAAACCAAACACCGTTTGCATCCCAAACCGGTGTTTTTTGTTTTTCATGGCGGAAGCGGTTCCGAGTTAAAGGATATTCATAATGCAATTGATTATGGCGTTGTTAAAATGAATATCGATACGGACACTCAATATGCTTTTATGGAAGGCGTTCGGGACTATTTTGACAAATATAAGGATTATCTCAAAACACAGATAGGAAATCCCGAAGGAGAAGATAAACCCAATAAAAAATACTACGATCCCAGAAAATGGTTGCGTGAAGGCGAATTAACTTTCAAAAAACGTTTATCACAAGCTTTTGAAGATCTAAAAAATGTAAACACAATAACCGTAGAAAAATAATTTGTTATGTCTTGGTTTAAAAGAAAAATAAAAGGGATTGTTACCCCTACTTCCGAAAAAAAAGATTTACCCAAAGGACTTTGGTATAAAACTCCTTCGGGGAAAATTATAGATAAAGACGAATTGATTGAAAATCTATATGTTAGCCCCGAAGACGGATATCATATGCGTATCGGAAGCGAAGAATATTTTCAAATCCTTTTTGACGATGGAAAATATGAAGAACTTTGGGCGGAAATGCGCTCCAAAGACCCTTTGAAATTTGAAGATACCAAAAAATATACCGACCGCTTGAAAGAAGCCATGAAAAAAACCAAACTAAAAGACGCTGTTCGTGTAGGTTTGGGAAAATCCAAAGGAAAAGATTTGTTGGTAGCCGCTATGGATTTTACATTTATCGGAGGTTCAATGGGTTCGGTAGTGGGCGAAAAAATTGCTCGTGCAATGGATTATGCCGCTGAACATAAAATTCCCTTGGTAATGATTTCAAAATCCGGAGGAGCGCGAATGCAAGAAGCTGCCATATCATTGATGCAGTTGGTTAAAACTTCCGCAGCAATAGCTCGTATGGGAAAAGCAAAAGTTCCTTATATTTCTTTATTAACCGATCCTACCACCGGAGGAACAACCGCTTCTTTTGCAATGCTCGGAGATATCAATATTGCAGAACCCGGAGCATTAATCGGATTTGCAGGTCCACGTGTGATTAAAGATACCACCGGTAAAGATTTGCCCGAAGGTTTTCAACGGTCGGAATTTCTATTGGAAAAAGGATTTTTGGATTTTATTTCTCACCGTAAAGATTTAAAAGATAATATCAATTTATACATTGACTTGATTCTCAATCAACCGGTTCGAGATTTGGTTAAAAGAAATCATTAAAAAAATAAAGCCCGGTTTTTGCCGGGCTTATTCCTTAAAGTTTTATAATTTAATCAATCTTTCCGACCATTTTTTCAGGCACTACAAATTTATCAAATTCTTCCTCGGTCAGAATACCTAATTTTTTAGCCGCTTCTTTTAAACTGGTTCCTTCTTTATGAGCGGTTTTGGCAATTTTAGCCGCTTTTTCATATCCGATATGGGGATTTAAAGCCGTTACCAACATCAACGAATTATGCAAAAGCTCATCGATACGTTTGTAATTGGGTTGGATGCCTTCTACCAAATTTTTAGTAAAGGAAACGGCAGCATCTCCCAATAAATCGGCGGATTGTAAAGCATTGTAAATCATCATGGGTTTGAAAACATTAAGTTCAAAATGT
>JALSPZ010000263.1 GCA_026985675.1 Flavobacteriales bacterium | reverse complement strand
TTTCAGGTTGAATTGTTCATAGGTTTGGGTTTTAAATCCGGTTAAAACCGTAAACAGGATTATAACCAACAATTTGATAAAGCTATACTTTTTCATTTCTAATAGTTTTTTGATTGATTTTTCGAAACAAAACTCTGACTTTGTTCTTTAATAATCCAATTTTTTTTACCGAACCCGCATTTTTTCACGACAAACCGTCAAAATGATATGGATAAGCCGAAATTATTATTTATCTTTGTTGAAAACGATAAATTATGTTAAACAATAAATTGGAAAAAGCACTGAATAAACAGATTAACGCTGAGTTTTATTCGGCATATTTGTATTTATCTATGTCTTCCTTCTTAAATGAAATCAATTTGACCGGATTTTCCAATTGGATGCGGGTTCAATTTGAAGAAGAGCAATTTCACGCGATGAAAATTTATGATTATGTATTGGAACGCGGAGGAAAAGTTAAGTTGGATGCCATTGAAAAACCTCCGTATAAGTGGAAAGATGTTTTGGATGTTTTTAAAGACGTATTAAAACACGAACAGCACGTAACAAAATTAATTAATGATTTAACGGATTTGGCAATACAAGAAAAAGACCATGCCACCGTAAATTTCTTACAATGGTTTATTGACGAGCAAGTGGAAGAAGAAGCCAATGTAAGTGAACTACTTGCGCAATTGGAGATGATAGAAGGAAAAGGAAGCGGTCTGTTTATGTTGGATCGTGAAGCCAAACAAAGAAAATTTATAGCCCCAACCGAATAAATTATAATATATGATAAGTAAACTAGCTAATAAGATTTTTAACCAAAGTATTGATAAATATCATATCAAAAACGATGTCAATCAAAAGATTGAGAACCCTTATCCGAAGGATAGTTTGGAACATCTGTTGTATTTGAAAAATTGGATAGATACGGTGCAATGGCATTTGGAGGATATTATTCGTGATCCGGAAATTTCACCCGAAGAAGCTTTGAAAATCAAACGTTGGATTGACCGTTCCAATCAAGAACGCACCGATGTTGTGGAATATTTGGATAGTTGGTTTTTGAATAAATATAAAAATGTAAAAGTGAAACCGAATGCCAAAATCAATACCGAAAGCCCTGCTTGGGCATTGGACAGACTTTCTATTTTGGCTTTGAAAATTTATCACATGAAAGAAGAAACCGAACGAAAAGATATTTCTCCGGAAAAGAAAAAAGAAGTAACGGAAAAATATAATATTCTCTTGGAACAGCAAAAGGATTTATCCCAAGCTATTGATGAATTATTGGAAGAAATTGAAGCCGGTGATAAATATATGAAAGTTTACAAGCAAATGAAAATGTATAACGATCCGGAACTCAATCCCGTTTTGTATAATAAAAAATAAAAAAAGACGCTCAATCGGGCGTCTTTTTTAGTAATATATTTCGTAGCATTATTCAACCTCGTAGGTTTCTCCTGAAAATAACAATTCTTCAAATGATTGAATAGGATTGGTTTGTTTTGCTATTTCCGTTATTTTGTTCTCTCTTTCAATCAAAGTTTCTTCTTCAACTGCTCGGATAACTCCCATAACAACAGGGTCTTGAAGGTTTACTAATGCTAAATGCAGGCTTGCATCTTTTTCTTTGGCATCATGTACCAAGATATCATCTTCCGTTATACCATTTTCTCCGATAGTTGCCACTTTAAGTTTCATTCCATCCAATATCAAACCTTTATTTTTATCTTTTCCGAAAATCATAGGTTTTCCATGCTCAACGACCAACTGGTGTTCGTCTCGAACAGTTTTATCGGTTATATCTTTAAAAGCTCCATCGTTGAAAATCACACAATTTTGTAAAACTTCGACTAATGAAGTTCCTTTGTGTTTGTCGGCTTCTATATAAACTTTTGTTTGTAATTTGGCATCGTTACCGGGAACACGGGCAAAAAACTTGGCATGTGCACCAATGGCTAACTCTCCCGGATTAAAAG
>JALSPZ010000262.1 GCA_026985675.1 Flavobacteriales bacterium | reverse complement strand
CAACAACATCATCATCCAAGAAGGCACGCCTGCCAAACCGGTTAATTTGGATGATAAAGCTTCCGAAATAATTTTATCAATTTTAATTTCCCAATCGGTTAATAAAGCCGTTTTTTTCTCCGGCACGGTTACCATATTGGACCAGAAAGGCATATTATCGATAAGTATAGCCGACAAATCTCCCACATAGGCATCATTAAATTTTAATAATTGTTTGCTTCCACCCAATTTTAAAGTTTTTCCCGTTAGGAGTTTGGATTGTGGATAATTATAAAAATAATAAGCCAATACATCTTTTGCCCCTTGGTAATGATTGGTTTCCAAAGCTTCTTGCGAAACAGGTATAAATTTGCTTTTGGTGGCTGTTGTTCCGCTGGATTTGGCAAACCATTTGACTTTTCCCCGCCATAATATATCGGGTTCTCCTTTCATCATCCGTTCGATATATGGCAGGAGACTGTTATAATCATTTAAAGGCACTGCTTGTGAAAAATCCGTATAATTTTGTATTTGATAAAAATGATACTTTTTTCCGAAATATGTATCTTTGGATAAATCCAATAAAAACATAAGTTGTTCGGTTTGGGTATGCAAAGGGTTTTTTAAGAAAATATTCAAGTCGGAAAGGCGTTTTTTGAACCACCAAGAGACCAATGTATTGATAAGTGCCTTTTGCATAATTTTTTAGTATCTTTATGTTTCGAAAATACAAAAAAATATGCAATATCAAGGAGTTTTAAAACGTATGCCGGTTGAATTGAATCATCCGGTGAAATATTATCTGGATTTTAAAGATGATTTTATCATACTTAACAATTTGTTAGATAAGTATTTAAAAATAAGTTTTGAAAAATATCAATGTTTGAGTTGCGGTGCTGATGTTCCTATTTTTGCACAAGGGCTTTGCAAGAAATGTTATTTTGAAGATCCATCGGTTGGCGAATGGGTGATGAAACCCGAATTAAGCACGGCACATTTGGATATTGAACACAGGGATTTGTCTTTTGAAAAAGAAGTACAATTACAACCGCATATTGTATATCTGGCCAAAACAGGTGATATTAAAGTAGGAGTTACACGAAAATCCCAAATTCCTTTTCGTTGGATAGACCAAGGAGCTGATGAAGCGGTAGCCGTTATGGAAACACCTAATCGATATTTGGCAGGACAAGCAGAAGTTTTTTTAAAACAATACTTTACCGATAAAACATCTTGGCAAAAAATGCTTAAAGGCATACGAACGGACAAGAACTTATCGGAAGAAAAAAAACGAGTAAAAAATTTATTACCCGATGATTTAAAAAAATATTGGTTAGAAGAAACTGTAATTCAAAAAATTGAATATCCAATTTTAAAATTACCTGAAAAAGTTAAAAGTGTTAATTTGGAAAAGATATCTTCATTTGAAGGAAAACTTACCGGAATCAAAGGGCAATATTTGATATTTGAAGATGGAAAAGTTTTTAATGTAAGAAATCATTCGGGATATGTCGTTCGGCTAGAATTTTAATTTAGTTTTTGCCCGATAAATTTCGTCATAAGCATAAGAATTTCGTTTACGAATCACATCAAATGTTAAAAATAAGGTATATTTCATTTGATCCACCGGAATTTTACGTCCATCGTTTACTACATCAAAAATTTTCACCTTACGATAAGCTATTATTTTTCCGTCTTTTTTAATTAACCGGTCAAATTTGTTCCAGTTAGCATTGGGATTATAACCGAAATATTGAAAAAACTCTTCATTTACTTTGAGTTCTTTTTTAGGATTGAACTTATGTTCGGAATAGACTTTTTGGGGAAGATAATTCAAATCCGGAATTCTATCACTTGCACCCAAGCGATAATAATCTTTTGTAAGTGAAGTATTCATAAAAACCCCGGGAAATTTATCCGGATTATTAAAAACAAAAATCAAAGTAAAAGGTTCTCTTTTAATGGAAATAACCCTGTTGTTTATCAAAATACTGTCTTTTCCTTGTTTCAAATATACTTCAACAGGAGGTTTTTCTTCTTGTGCAAAAGAATAAAATACTGAAAATGAAAATATTATTAAAAAGATAATTCTGTGCATAAATCTTAAAACAATAACGTAAAAATACAAAAAATATTTAATTTTAAAGATTTATAAAAATATTTTGCTTTTTAAAGTTAATGTAATACAAATTACCAAAATTTAATTCCCAATTTTGTAATTTTGTTTTACATAAAAAATTTCATTATGAAAAAAATACTGAGTTTCGTATTTGTTTTATTTCTATTTTCAGCTAAAGCACAAGATTTGGCTGCAACGGGAAATCTCATTCAAGGAGGTGTAGAGGATGGAGAAAAGCTTGTAAAAGCCTACATAAAGCCCTTAAATAAATCTATTGTTTTCGGGTTATCGGGAGTGAATTATATGTCTCCAAAAAACAAAGAAGACAATAAAAAATTCTTTTTAGGATTTAAAACTGCTGTAGTTCATGTCCCTGAAAAAGATCTGCTTTATGATGTTTCCACATTGGGTTTAGAATATATTGAAGCCAAAGATCCGACTAAAACTTTAGCTCCTTCGGTTTTTGGCGATTCTATCCGGACCATTCGTTTAGCTTCAAAAAAACATGATATTTTGGGAAGACCTTTATTTGAGTTTGATGCACCAACAGGAAAACAAACCAATTGGATGCCACTACCTTATTTAACTACGGGTTATCGCATGCGCACCAGTGCTATTACGGTTAATTTTATTCCTTATGTTAAAGTTCCCACAACCGATATGAATGTTGCTATGATAGGAATTTCTATTCAACAAGATGCTTCCGGCTTTATAAAAGCTCTCGAAGAGAAAAACTATGGTATAGATTTACAAGCCGGCACATCATTTTTATATGGACATGAGAATTTATCGGTTAAACCCGGAGGAGTATATATTCCTGTAACAGTTTCGGGAAATCAAACCGGTCCTTATGATAATCAAAGGATAAATATCTATTATACCAATATTTCGTTAAATATATATGGACATTATACATTAAATAATAAATATACCTTCTTTTCAGGTATTGGTATTGCTTCCGGATCGGCAAAAATAGATGTTTTGGGAAGATATCCGATTTATGGAGAAGACCCTTCAAACTCTACAGCAGTTGTAGCCGAAGATGTTGATGATCCCATAGCTATAACGGAGAATTATTCACAAGCTGTTTTTGAAATCGGGATTCAGGCAGAGTGGAAAAAATTCCTTTTACAAGCAAAATATAACATTGCCGAATATGGAGGTTTTGGTATCAATTTAGCTTACAAACTTTAATTGTTAATAACTTTTTTGGTAAAATATATAGGAGAAGTTTGTGTGATTAATATTTTTTTGTAAATTTGCAAGCAATTTTGAATTAAGATAAAAACAAGGTAAAATGTCGAGAGTTTGTGAAATTACAGGAAAAAAAGTGATGATGGGAAATAACGTTTCTCATGCACACAATAAAACCAAAAGAAGGTTTGATATAAATCTTTTTAAAAAGAAGTTTTATATTCCCGAAGAAGATCGTTGGGTAACTTTGAAAGTATCCAAAGCCGGATTAAAAATTATTGATAAAAAAGGAGTTTTGGCAGCTATAAAAGAAGCAAAAGCCAAAGGATATTTAACTAGAAACGTATAATAAAATATACTACAATGGCAAAGAAATCAAAAGGAAATAGAGTTCAGGTAATTTTGGAATGTACCGAACACAAAGACAGTGGAATGCCGGGGACTTCTCGATATATTACTACTAAAAATCGAAAAAACACTCCCGGAAGATTAGAACTTAGAAAATATAATCCTATATTGAGAAGATATACCATACACAAAGAAATTAAATAATTATAAGTCATGGCAAAGAAAACGGTAGCAACCTTACAAACAGGTTCAAAAAAATTTACAAAAGTTATCAAATTGAAAAAATCACCTAAAACAGGTGCATATGTTTTTGAAGAAAGAATGATGCCTGCTGATAAAGCAAAAGAATTCTTCAAAAAATAAAAAATATTTTTTATTTTGACAAAAGTGTTACCAATTGGTAGCACTTTTTTTGTATATTGATTTAAATGAATTATTTTCGTAAAAATTTATAATTAAAATGTTTAAAAAAATATTTTCGAGTAAAGATAAAAAATCATTAGACAAGGGATTGGAAAAAACCAAAACCAGTTTTTTTAGCAAATTAAGCAAAGCCGTTGCCGGAAAATCAAAAGTTGACGATGAAGTTTTGGATGAACTGGAAGAAGTTTTAATTACTTCAGATGTAGGCGTTGATACCACATTAAAAATTATCGAACGAATTGAAAAACGGGTAGCCAAAGATAAATATTTGGGGACTTCCGAACTCAATAAAATATTAAGAGAGGAAATAGCCGGATTATTAGCCGAACAAGAAAAAGAAACATCCATAGAATTCAATCCCGAGAATACCAAACCATATGTAATAATGGTTGTAGGAGTTAATGGTGTAGGAAAAACCACCACCATTGGAAAACTGGCTCATAAATTCAAAAACGAAGGAAAAAAAGTAATGTTAGGGGCTGCCGATACATTTCGGGCAGCAGCAGTTGACCAATTGCAAATTTGGGCAGACAGGGTCGGTATTCCTATCGTTAAGCAAAAAATGGGAAGTGATCCCGCTTCGGTAGTTTTTGATACTTTGCAATCGGCAAAAGCTCATGATATAGACATTGTGCTTATTGATACTGCAGGACGCTTGCATAACAAAATCAATTTAATGAACGAATTATCCAAAATAAAAAAGGTAATGAAAAAAATAGTTCCGGAAGCTCCACATGAAATTTTATTGGTTTTGGATGGCTCTACGGGACAAAATGCTTTTGAACAAGCCAAACAGTTTACCAAAGCTACGGATGTAAATGCACTTGCCGTAACAAAATTGGACGGAACGGCAAAAGGAGGTGTAGTCATTGGTATTTCGGATCAATTTAATATACCCGTAAAATATATAGGAGTAGGAGAAAAAATTGAGGATTTACAAGAATTTGATAAATTTGAATTTGTCGATTCGTTTTTTAAAGAATAATTTTCATTATTAGAGAATATTTTATATTTTTATGCGTTTATAAATTAACTTTAACTAAAATTATGAAAAAATTTTTTTTGATACTTATTATATCTATATTTTTTAGACCTTTAACAGCTCAAGAAGGAATTCCTATTTATCATGACTATCTCTCGGACAACCTCTTTTTAGTTCACCCTTCTATGGCGGGAGCAAGTTATTGTGGTAAAGTGCGTATGACCGGAAGAATGCAATGGTTCGGAATTGAAGATGCACCGGCTCTGGAAACCTTAAGTTTTCATACGCATTTGGGAGAAAATGCAAGAACCGGTATCGGGGCAATTATTTTTAACGACCAAAACGGATATCATTCTCAAAAAGGTTTACAATTGGCTTTTGCATATCATTTGGATATGGGAGACGGAGCGGAAGTTAACAAACTTTCTTTTGGAATTGCAGGAACTTATGTTCAAAATCAATTAGACGAAACTTCTTTTAATCCCAATAATTTTGATCCTATAATTGCAGGAATTTTACAAAGTGAAGATTATTTTAATATGGATTTTGGTTTATCCTATCATGTAGAAAATTTCTTTTTTAATTTTACTTTGAAAAACGCTTTACTGATGAACAGACCTTTATATTCTGATTATGAACCGCAAAATTTAAGAAATTATGTAGGTTCAATCGGATATTTCTTCGGCAGAAATGATTTTCACGTAGAACCTTCTTTCTTTGTCCAATATAAAGAATTTTCCGAACAATTGATTATGGATCAAAACCTAAAATTATATTTTGATATAAGTCCTTTAAATCAAATTTATTTCGGGGCTTCTTATAGAAGAGAATTTTCGGATAGTGATTATACTTTCCATAATATTACACCAATAATCGGGGCTAGAATCGGTAAATTCGTCGCCGCTTATACTTATACGTATGAATTATCCGACAATCCGATTAGTAATAGCGGATTTCATCAAATAACATTAGGATATAACTTTAATTGTATCAGACCGGTGACGAGAATCAAATGTCCACAACTGAACTAATCGTATTTTAAAACCTTTGTTGGAGAAATTTTTCCGATAATCAATACCGGGATACTAAGCATTAATAAAATAATCAATGCTACTCCCGTGTTTAATAATAAAATATCTTGAATTTTCAAATATACAGGAGCCGTTCGGACATAATAGGTTTCAGGATTCAATTTGATAAAGCCATAATATTTTTGAAGAAAAATTAATCCTAAACCAATCAAATTTCCAATCAATAAACCAATTCCGATAATATATGCCGCTTGTATCAAAAAAATTCTTTGTAAACGTTTATTACTACTTCCCAATACTTTCATAATTGCAATGAAGTTGCGTTTTTCCAAAATCAATACCAATATAGTTGTAATCATATTCAATCCCGCGATAAAAATTATGATACTTAAAATCAATAAAATATTAAAATCAAACATTTGCAACCAATTGAATATCAGCGGATACTTATCTTTTATGGATTGTGTATTAAGGGTAGAAGGAGTTTCATTATAAATTTCCCGGGTTTTAGTATCCAGTTGGTCAAAATCTTGTAATATTACCTCGAAACCACCAGTTAAGGTATCCGGCCATTTATACAATTTTTGGACCATTTTCATTTGTCCCAATATATAAGATTTATCAAAATCTTCAAAACCGGTATCATAAATCCCGGCAATTTTAAAAATACGCAATTGTGGTTTATTAGAACCTTCCCTAATAAAATAGGCAGGAATTTTATCTAATAGTTTTAAATGTAATCTATCGGCTAAAATCTTTGATATCAATATACTATCATTTATTTTTGATTTGGAAAAATCGGGGATTTTTCCATTTATCAAAAAAGGTTTAAACAAAGACCAATCATATAAAGAATCCACTCCTTTATAAATAATCCCTTCAAAATCTTTATCCGTTTTTAGTATTCCCCCGATTGTTGCAAAAGCTTGCACATTTTTTATTCCTGAAACTTTATCAAATTGCGGGTAAAAATCTTGCTTGATTGAAATGGGATTTAAAGTGATACCGGATTGATTATTGTCAAAATTAGATATAATAATATGCCCCGAGAAAGCCGATATTTTTTCTCGTATTTTATGTTGCAAACCAAAACCGGTTGCCATAGATATCAGCATAATTACTACTCCAATACTTATGGAAATAATGGAAATTTTAATAATTGGCGAAGATATTCTATCTTTGCTTTTATCATTTTTTAGTAATCGATTGGCAATAAAAAAATTTATTTTCAAATGCAACAATTTAATTTTTTCAAAAATACATATTTATTTATCATTTTACCACTGTTTTTGGTTTATTCTTGCAAAAGTAACAGTCAAAAAACAATTGAAATTTCTAAAATAAAAGCTGATCAAGAAAAAAAAATAATACCCGGAGCTTATCAATTGAAAAAATATTTGCCCTTACTACAAGACAAAAATATAGCAATAGTCGGTAACCAAACTTCCGAAATTAACCGAACACATTTGGTGGATACTTTATTGGCGTTGAATATAAAAATTAAAAAAGTTTTTGCACCCGAACACGGATTTAGAGGTAAAGCTTCCGCAGGTGAACACGTAAAAAATTCAATAGATATTAAAACCGGTTTGCCAATTATTTCACTCTATGGAAAACACAAAAAACCTAGTGCAGAAGATTTGAAAGATATTGAAATAATCGTATTTGACATACAAGATGTCGGAGCAAGATTTTATACTTATCTATCCACTTTGCATTACGTTATGGAAGCGGCTGCTGAAAATAATATTTCGATAATTGTATTGGACAGACCCAATCCCAACTCCGATTATATTGATGGTCCCGTTTTGGAAAAAGAAGTTTCCAGTTTTGTGGGTTTACATCCGGTTCCGATTGTCTATGCAATGACTATCGGGGAATATGCAAAAATGATAAATGGCGAAGGCTGGTTAAAAAACGGAATTAAAGCCAAATTATCAATTATCCCGATAAGCCATTACAAACACGGGATGATCTATAAATTACCAATAAAACCTTCACCCAATTTGCCGAACTATCAAGCTGTTAGATTATATCCGAGTTTGTGTTTGCTCGAAGGAACTGATATAAGTGTAGGACGTGGAACAGATTGGCCTTTCCAAATTTACGGAAGTCCTGTTTTATCAAAAGAAAAATATAAATTTACTTTTACCCCTCATAAAAACGATGCATCCAAATGGCCTAAACACGAAAATAAACTTTGCTATGGAACAGATTTAAGAAATATTATGCCTCCCAAAGCCATACATTTGGATTGGGTAATCAAAACTTTTCGAGATTATCCCGATAAAAATATTTTCTTTCGTAAAAGTTTCAATCGTTTGGCAGGGAACATAACTTTACAAGAAATGATAAAACAAGGAAAATCGGTGGCAGATATTAAAAAGACTTGGCAAAAACCTTTGAATGAATTTAAAAAAATCAGAAAAAA
>JALSPZ010000261.1 GCA_026985675.1 Flavobacteriales bacterium | reverse complement strand
CAATTCCCAATACCATATCCACTCCTTCCACATCCGCCAATTCTTCGGGTTTGAGTTGTGCATAACAACCGATGGCAATCACCATTGCATCGGGATTGTGTTTGAGTGCTTGTTTGACGTATTGTTTAAATTTTTTATCGGCATTTTCCGTAACCGTGCACGTATTGATAACATACAAATCGGCTTTTTCTTTGAAACCGGTAATTTCAAAACCTTGGTTGGCTACTTTTTTTGAAATCATCGAGGTTTCGGAGAAATTGAGTTTACATCCCAGTGTTGTAAATGCCGCTTTTTTACTCATTCAAAATTGTTTTAATTTTGCAAAAATAAGCTAAAAAATTATTTTAGAATTAATATAAATAAGGATTTACCCTTTAAACTAATTTTTAATCAACTTTCTTATAAAAATGTGATTGTTTTTTGTTTTAACTTTTACCATATAAAATCCATTGGGGAATTTTTCTAAATTGATGATTTTTTTCTTTCCCCGGTAAAGAATTTGACCGGAAAAGTTATAAATTTTTATAGATTTTATTGGATGTTTAATTTTTATAAAAATTTTATTCTCCGCTGGATTTGGAAAAATAGTCATCATATTTGGTTGTAAATCATCAGTAGAACCAATGACGCAATCTGTTGTGCACCAATTTCTTGAAAATAATTCACAAGCAATGATATCAAATGCCGGTTTATGATTTCCATTGTTTTCTCTTACACCCAAAGTTCGAAGAAATTCCAGAAAAATAGGATCGGTAATTCCATAATAATTGGCAAAATAATTGACTTGCTCTTGTGACCAATCAGTTAGTTTAAAAAAAGAAATATATCTGATTATATCTGAATGATTATCCCAAGCTTCAAAAACATTTTGATAAAATTGTGCTTGTTGATTTTCGGAACTATTACATTGTAAAGATGAAGCATAACCTAATTCCACGATATAAATGGGTTTTGAAGGGTTATTATATTGATTTATCAAATTATTAAAATGATTGAAAACAATATTAGGTGGTCCCATAGTAAAATCAGGATTCAGAGGATAATAAGTTGTTGATACCATATCAGTTGAATTATTTACCAAATGACATAAAGAGGAGGTTGATGAGGAAGTCAAGCCCTCAAAAGTGAAAGTGGTGCCTACTTTTAGATTAGTTCCGTGTAATGCAAAATATTTTTGTTTAGCATAAGGGATAACACTATCCAAGAAAGTTTTATATGCTTGATATTGATTACTTGAAGTTCCAAAATATACATCACTTTCATTGCCGATATTTAAAGCAATCAGTTCTACATCGGGCATATGTTGAAACAATGTATCTAAGAGAATCTTAAACCTGGAAATCATAGTCGGGTTATCAAAAGCGATATTTTGTAAATCATATGGTGTTTCTTTGGTAGTTGTATTGATCGTTGAAATTTGTAGCTCTATTTTTATTTGATTAGTGGAATAGAAATTATTTGCTAAGTCCAAATTATTGTGGATAAAATTCATATCAAAATTGCCATTTGCAGGCTCTATTTCAGACCAAGCAAAGGAAACATGGGATGCTTCCATACAAACATTCGATGCTTGCAAGACAGCTTGATCAAAAGTTTCATTTTGAGCTGTATCAATTTGCCATCCTAGAACTCTTCCCATTTTGGGTGTTTGCCCCAAAAGGTTATAAGTTGTTAGAATAAAAAAAAGCAAAAGAGTATTCTTATTAGTTAATCTCATTCAAATTAAATTAATATTGCTTAAAGGTAAAAATTTTTTTGATAAGTTATTTTGTAAAGCGTTATTATCAGAGAATTGTATTTTAATTCATTCTATTTTATTTAACGATTTCAAAATTGATAGAAAGTGTTTCCCCCTTCTCATCAATAAGCGTCAGGCGGTGTTTTCCCGGTCGGATATATTTTTCCAATTTATGTCGTCCTTGGGTTTGTCCGATATATTGATTGTCCAGATGCCAAAATATCGTTGCTTGT
>JALSPZ010000260.1 GCA_026985675.1 Flavobacteriales bacterium | reverse complement strand
CAGCAGAAGAAAAATCAGAATTTGATGTAATTCTTAAATCCCCCGGTTCGTCTAAATTAGCTGTTGTTAAATTGGTTAAAGAATTGACAGGACTTGGATTGAAAGAAGCAAAAGCAGTTGTTGATAGCGCGCCGGCTCCTGTAAAAGAAGGCGTTTCTAAAGATGAAGCAGAAGGCATCAAAAAATCTTTGGAAGAAGCCGGAGCAGAAGTAGAACTTAAATAGTTCTATTTTATAATAAATTTTTGGTTTAGGTCTTCCCTTCATTCGGGATAGACCTAAACCATTTTGCATATAAAACACCTTATGTCACTTAATAACTGATAGTCAGTTAGTTATATTTTGTTAACCCTTAATTTTGTCCTCAAATATGGCAAATACAAAAAAAATTACTTCAAATAAAGACCAAAAAAATCAACGTATCAGTTTTTCCAAAGTAAAGAATATTCCGCCCTATCCTGATTTTTTGGATATACAATTAAAATCTTTTCAGGATTTCTTTCAATTGGAAACTAAACCTGAAAATCGTACTAACGAAGGTCTTTACAAAACTTTTCAAGACAATTTTCCCGTAACCGATACGAGAAATCAATTTGAACTTTCTTTTATCGATTATTTTGTTGATCCTCCCCGATATTCCATTCAAGAATGTATAGAAAGAGGTTTGACTTATAGTGTGCCTTTAAAAGCACGTTTAAAATTGGAATGTAATGATCCGGAACACGAAGAGTTTGAAACGGTTGTTCAAGATGTTTATCTTGGCAATATTCCTTATATGACTCCTCGCGGTACCTTTGTCATCAATGGTGCCGAAAGAGTTATAGTATCACAGTTGCATCGTTCTCCCGGTGTGTTTTTTGGTCAATCCGTTCATGCTAACGGAACCAAATTATATTCCGCACGTATTATCCCCTTTAAAGGATCTTGGATAGAATTTGCAACCGACATCAATCAAGTGATGTATGCATATATCGATCGAAAGAAAAAATTACCTATCACTACCTTACTGCGTGCGATTGGATTTGAAAGAGATAAAGATATATTGGAAATTTTCGGTTTGGCTGATGAAGTCAAGGTAAATAAAACCAATCTTAAAAAAATTGTCGGTAGAAAATTAGCTGCCCGATTACTAAAAACTTGGCATGAAGATTTTGTAGATGAAGATACGGGCGAAGTTGTAACTATCGAACGTAATGAAATAATTTTAGACAGAGATACTGTTATTGAAAAGGAACATTTGGAAGATATTTTAAATTCAGGTTCCAAAACCGTTTTATTGCATAAAAAAGACATCTCCGATTCCGATTATGCAATTATTTATCATACTTTACAAAAAGATTCTACCAATTCGGGCAAAGAAGCGGTGGAATATATTTATAGATTATTAAGAAATGCCGAGCCGCCTGATGAAGAAACGGCAAGAGGTATAATTGATAAATTATTTTTCTCCGAACAAAGATACAGCTTAGGGGAAGTAGGACGATATAGAATCAATAAAAAACTAGGTTTGGACATTCCTTTGGAAGTGCAAACTCTAACCAAAGAGGATATTATTGTTATTATCAAACATTTGATTCAGTTAATAAATTCCAAAACGGAAGTTGATGATATCGATCACTTATCAAACCGTAGAGTTAGAACAGTAGGAGAACAATTGTCTCAACAGTTTGGTGTGGGATTAGCTAGAATGGTTCGCACCATCCGTGAAAGAATGAATGTAAGAGACAATGAAGTATTTACTCCTATTGATTTGATAAATGCAAAAACGCTTTCGTCTGTAATCAAATCTTTCTTTGGCACCAATCAGTTGTCTCAATTTATGGATCAAACCAATCCATTGGCGGAGATGACTCATAAACGTCGTTTATCTGCTTTGGGACCGGGAGGTTTATCGAGAGAAAGAGCCGGATTTGAGGTGCGAGATGTTCATTATACGCATTATGGACGTCTTTGTCCGATTGAAACACCGGAAGG
>JALSPZ010000259.1 GCA_026985675.1 Flavobacteriales bacterium | reverse complement strand
CATATAGTTCCCTCAGATTGGCCAAATTACCTATTTCCTGTGGAATATTACCGGTTAATTGATTGGCATTTAGAAACAAATAATAGAGGTTGCTTAAATTTCCCAAAGAAGCCGGAATGTTTCCTGAAAATTGATTGCCTTGTAAAATCAGTTGTGTTATATTGGTGAGGTTCCCAATTTCAACAGGTATTGATCCTGAAAGAGAATTAGAGGATAAATTAAGCTCATACAGATATGGAAAATTTCCTATTTCGGCAGGTAGCTGTCCTGTCAGGTTATTTTGAGTTAAAGAAATTTGTGTAACGTGTTCCGTTCCGTTGATAGTTTGTGTGGTAATACCATACCAGGAAGAAACCGGCTGGGATGTATTCCAATTTGTATGGTTATTCCAATTGTCTCCGTTTGTTGCATTATACAATGCGACCAATGCATTACGTTCGGATTGAGGTACCTGTGCTTGAACAAGCAAGATAAGGAAAGAGGCCAGGATAAAAAATAGTTGTTTTTTCATAACATTTGTTGTTTTTTTAGTGATATTGCCAACACCGGGATATTATGCCGTAGTGATTTTTCGAGGAGTTGACAAAACAAATTTATCGAGTTTAAAATAAAATTTTTACTATTAATGAATAATGTATATTTTTTCATGATAATAGTAAATTTTTTAGTGATTTTTCGAGCATTCATAAATTATTTTCTTATCGATATATTACCGGCGGCCATATCGGATTTATTTTGTTTCTTCCTGCTCATCGGTAATTTTGTCTTCGGTGAATCGTTCGGCGAACAAACGATTGTTTTCCATGATGGCTTCCGAGAGCCTGTTGACATTCCGTATCATCGATAATATCAGTAGCAATAAGGTTACGGACAATATGCCCGCAAATCCTATAACCACACCGCGTATGCTCAAATATTTATAGGTTCTTTTTTTATGTTTTTTCAGCATATAACGGTTTTGCGCTTCCTGTTTAAGTTCTTTTACCCGTTCTTCCCAATTTTGCATACTATGACGGTATTCCGTTTCTATTTGGCTGATTTCGTTTTTCAATTGACGATTGTTTCGGGAAAATAATTGATAGTAAATTTTCAGTGCATCCGATTGTTTGTCAACGGGTAATCCCGATAATAGCGGCAGGAATTTTTTGGTGGCATTTCGTAGCAGTGTGAAATTATTATTGTAATGATAGGTGTACTCTTTTTGTATATTCCGGATGAATTTCAAGCGTTCGGAGGGCGCCACCGAATCAATAATATCTTTGTTAAAGTCAATCATGGAAAGGCCGTCATTGGGATTTCGAATGACAAAGAGGTACATAAGGCTGTAGCCGTCAAGTTGTGCTTTTTCGGGTAATTTTCGTATGACCGGGGCAATATGTTGTAAGATGGTTTTTGTTTTGGCCAGTCCCAACCGATTTACCGGAATATTATAGAATTTACGTTCGATAAAAGGAATCCGGTTGACGGAATCTACATTTTGTAGGATATTGTTCAAAGCATTTAATAATTCGGTTTTTTGATTATAGGAATCAATGTTTTGTCTTTCGGTAAATTGTAGATAATGCTGACGGAAGCCGGCTTGTGTGGAGACCCATGTCCGGTATTTGGGGTTTTTGGTTTTTTTGTAAAGTTTTCTGTCTCTTTCGGATTTGAATACATACATACCTTTACCCAACCAGAAGGCCCTGTTTTTCTGTACGGGGATTAAGTTGCGTGTTTGTCCCAGTGTTTCCTCAAATTGTTGTAGTGCTACCGAATCGATACTCTTCTCGTCGGGGACGTAGGTTTCTTCCGTGGCCACCACTTCTTCCTCTGCGGGTTTGGCAATTTCCTTTTTCTTTATTTTTTTCTCTTTGGGCAAATGCTTGATAACTTCGTCCAGGGAGACATCTTTTAAAGCGGGGTAGGCTTTCTTAACCGGCTTGGGCGGAACACGAACATTTTCTTTGGAAGGCGGAATGGTGGCCCAGATGTATATCAAAAGTCCCGAGATAACACCTAATACGGCCAATCCGATAATTAAATGCCAGAAATAACGCGAGATACCATAGTATAAATTATTCTCCAGTTTTGACAGGCGGGATTGTTTTTTCATAAGGAAGGATATGTTTTAATAAGGTTCGGGTTTATTCGGGTAAACTTTTGTATTGTTTAAAATGTAGCACGGCTAACGGGTGCGTATGCAAATAAGCACGTAATTCTTCGCCGCCGGTAACAACTTTGTATAAATGAAGCTGACCGTCGGATTTTAGCCATCGCAAGGCTATGTTGCTTAATTCTTTGCCATCGGAAAGTATCACGTATGGTTTTTCCGGGTCGGGGTTTATTGTCGTTTGAATGACTAAACGGGTGATTTTTTTGTTATTTGGGGTAACGGCGGCTTTAATGATTTTGGCCGTTGACGGGATGATTTTGTCCAGCTGTTTTTCCGTTTCCGTTTTAAAGTTTTGTAATGATTTTTCAATAGCCTTATCTTTATTACTTGTATAGTAATAGCCTAAACTTTCGTCTTTAGGATTTAGCGGTCCGGCACTATAGCGTATGATACCGGTTTCTTTGGATTCCGTATCAAAATCCCGGCTTTGTATTTCGGCATAAATGAAAGCTATAATCTGATTATTCTGTTCGGGATGATGCGCATAACGGGTTTTAACGGTTGAAATCCGTATGATTTTTGAAAATTCTTTGTCTGCCAGTGAATCCGAGTAGGAAACGGGGTTTAATTTCCGGTTTAAAACACTTTGAAAGGTTTGTATGATTTTTTTTGTAAAAGTGCCGGAATCATTATCCGGAAAGCGCACCAAAATATATTCATAAGCTATTTTATCCTTTGTAAAATGCGGATAAAGATAGATATGGTCTCCTTTATGAAAGGCATTTTTTATTAATCTGTCAAAATGAATGATTCGTTGTCCCAACCTTTTGCCGTTATCATACGTTTCAATGATTTTGATATTATCTGCGGGAATAATTTTGTACCATTTACCTTGTTTTTTGCCGTTAGTATAGAAGCCTTCCAGTATTTTTTTCCCTAAATGATATTGTTCGGTTTTTATTTTATAGCCCGAAACGGTATCGTAATAATTCCACAAGCTGTCCTTTTGTCCTTTTTCGTTGAAAAAACCTTTGTATATTTTTTTCCCCGTGATACTGTATGCCATAATGGTTTCATAGCCTGTCGGGTCAATAATTTTTTCAACTTCCCGGTCTTTTGTTCGTATTTTGGTGCGTATTTTTTCTCCGTTGCGGTATTCTTCTTCGAGATAGCTTCCGTCGGGATTGTATTTTTTCTGGATACCGTCTTTTTTTCCGCTTTTCAGGTTGGATTCCTCTATTAATTGTCCCGATTCCGCATATATTTCCCGGTGTATCGGTTCTCCGTTTTGATATATTTCGGATGATTTGAGTTTTCCGTTCTCAAAATAAAGTTTCTTCTTGAGGATGCTTTCCCCTTGATAAGTAATATCGGAAGCCAAGACGTTGTTATCATTATAGGTTTGTTCCTCTTTACTGGTTTCGGAGGTATAATGTATTATTTTGTGTATCGTTCCGTTTTCGTTAAAAAGCGAATCGATGATTACACGGCCGTCTTCAGTTACTTGCACTTCCTTAACGGTGCCGTTCGGGTAGAATAATCGTTGAATCGTTTGGTTGTTACCGGAAATCTTTTCCTCTGTATTGTCTGTATGCCGGGTTTTCGTCTTTCTTTCGGATTGTTTGATACTTCCGTCTTCGTAATAATCCCGGAAGGAAATCAGTTTTCCGTTTTCATAGATTTCTTCCCTTTTTCTATTGCCGTTGCTGTAAAATGTTGTTCGTTTTTGCAATACCCCTTGATTATAACGGGCTTTTTCTTTCGGTTTTCCGTTTTTGTACCATGTATGTTTGAGTCCGTGTAAATAGCCGTTTTTATATTGGGCCTTGAGCAAACAATCACAGGCATTGGGAACATTGTCTTCGTCGCTATAAAGGGTTCCCGTAAAGGGTTTTCCGTGGAAATACACACGCCCATTCGTATATTGTACCTCGCTGACAAAAGCATCATCTTGTGCAAAAAGAACACTTGTAATTGCCAGCCAAAATATTAGTGCAACAGCAGTACGCATATACCGTTTTGCATTTGATTAAAGGATTTTCCCATATCAAAAAACCCAACCTATCCTGAAATTTCCCGTGGTCAGGTAAGGGAATCCGCCCAGTAAGGAACCGGTTTTGTGGTCATAGTCAGCTGAACTGTCATTTTCATCTTCATGGTAAACATCCAAAAATTTGGTATAAACAAGTCCGTAGCCTACTTCAAGTCCGATATAAAGTTTTTTGGCAAAATAGTAATCCACTCCGGCAATCAATCCTCCTCCGAGCAGGATATAACCGGCGCCTGCGGCGCTCGGATCATTTCTCCATGATTCCTGATAGATTATTTGGCTGTCTTGATATTCGGAGATATAGTTCGTTGTGCGATATCTCATGAGTGCTTCCATACCGACATAAGGGGAAACACGCGGGGTTATATCGAAATGTTTTTCGAAACCGGGTTGAAAGGTGAGACCGAATATTTTTATATGATCACGCAATTCCAAATCGCCGTTATCACGATCTTCCTGTTGTGTTACAATACTTTGATTCAGGTAGCTTAATCCGACCAGCAATCTGAATGCGTGTGTGTCGTCTGAGAATTTACGGTACTTGATAGCGCCGTTAAATAGTCCGAATTGATTGTTCTGGGCATTGGCAAAAATGTTTGCTGGATTAAAATTGATTTCCAGACTGTGGGAGCCGGCAGTTGCTTTGTAATCCGCCGTTTCGCTTACCAATAAGGATGATGCCTTATCTTTTTGGGCCGTTATCTGACCGACGACCATAAACGAGAGGATAATTAATACGATTTTTTTCATTTTTTTGGTGTTTATTTGGGTTGTTTGGCTAAACAAAGGTTTAAAAAAAGTAGGCTTAAATCAATTCACCGTGAAAAAACGGATAATACCAAGGATTTTCCCGATGTATTTCGTGAAAATTATGAATTTATCCCTCAAAATGCTTTAAGGAGTTTATGCCGAATGTCTTCAAATACATAATTCTTATTGTTATTCGGAAATAGGAGCGGAGCGCCCGTCGGGCGCTCCGCTCCATAAAGGATTTCTCCGCTTTAATAATCAGAAACTTTGCAGTGTTTCTACCAGTTTGGGTATTTTCTTAACCTGGGTTCGTGTCCAAAATTCATTCGCACCATTCGAATGGACAAAATTAATGATGATTATTCGGTCGTTTTTCTTGATTTTGTACGTAAAGGAAATTTCCGAAGCATTATAGGTATAAAGGAGCATTTCTTTCGTCCCGACTTTTTTATCTAAATTTGGTAACACGAATTTTTTTAAGAAACTGGCGAAATCTTGTGCTTCTTCATAAGAAATATAAGCACTTTTGTCGATTTTTATAGTGCCGTCCTTATGGCTTCTTACGTGCATTTGTACCAGAAAACCTTTGATTTTTTCTCCGGTTTTCAAATCGGTTATATAAACCGGTATAAATTTGACATACTCTCCAAAACCGCTGTAGAATACGGCTACTTTATCCCATTTGACAAGTTCCTCAAAATTGGACGAGTTGACGGTTTTGCGCAAATTGGTTTTTTTGATCTGTCCGGTCATTATGCCGGTGCTTAGTAATGTTAATAGAAGAAAGAAATTAAATTTTTTCATAAGATTATTTTTTTTGGTTATTTATCATTCAAGTCTTTTAATAACTGGTATAAAGAATTAAATTAAATACCAAGGCTATCAAACTACCACCTAAGCATCCGTAAAAGGCACTTAAAGTTTCTCCCTTATCCTGATTTGATAAAAGGTACACCAGCAAAACACCGGTTAAACCTGCGCCTACGGCTCCAATGATTCCTAATACACAACCTCCACCAATGGCACAGCCGGCTCCGTAAACCCAGCCGGGGATACCCAGTGCCCTGTCATCGTCATACATTTGTAATAATGAAAATTCGGGCAAATGTGAAAGTAAAGGTTGCAAGGTTTCCAATCCTACGTTTGATTCTGATACGATTTTATCAATCCGGTTAACATCTAAAAACTTTTTGGTTACCTTAGCATGGTCATAAACAAATAATTCCCCGGGAGATGCATAAAGTCCCGAAAACATGATCAGAAAGAAAACAAATAATCCTTTTTTCATAGTTATAGGTTTTGGAATTTTTTTACTGTTAAGATTTTTTTTATCTCCTTCTATTATTTTATTCATTTCATTTATTCTTTCATACTTTGCTTTTATAACATTAAAAACAAAATCATCAATATTATTTTTATTCATTTTTTTTACTTAATTCGGAAACGGATCTGGCCAGGACATAAGGTATTATCGCCGTAGCAGCTGCAACGGTGGCCGAGAATGCTATATCCATTAATTCTTTTTTGCCTTGTACTAACAGTATAAAAACTAAAATTGCCGCAATACTTCCCAAAAGAGGTAATACCCAGATTAATGTTTTCATAACAAATAATTTTTTTAAGTTACCGCCTACTCCGGAATTTTTACCTTGGCTTTTCGGCTTGTTCCCAAGGGATTTTCACGGGGAAAAATCAGTTGCTAGTCAATAATTACATTTGGTTTTAATATTAACTCGTTCGTTTAAATGGCGGTTGCAGAAGGGTCATAATCTAAAATCAAACGAGTCGCACCTTCCGGGCTGCTGGCAGATTTCCAAAATTCCATATTCCTGTATATATAATATTCATTGCTGAATATTCCGTAGTTAACTCTTATTTCGTAAATTCCGTATTTACCTGAAAAAGTTGCTATAAGTTTGTAATCTGTTCTTGCCATAGTTGTATTTTTAGTGGTTAGTAAATTGTTAACGGGTGTTGAAATGTTTCATTTATTAATCACTTGATTTTAAAGAAATTAACAATTAAATCTATTAATAATGAGGTAATATTTTCGGACTCATAATCCATCGTAAAAGTAATGGTGATGCTGGTGTTTTAAATTAATGCCTGACGTTTGAATGCAAGCCGGGATTTGATAAAAACACCTTTCATAATTGTATGTTTTATGGTTGGTTTCCGTCTGGGTTTATGCTTTATACAGAACGACATACTTATCGTTTAATCTTAAATCCTTGTCGCTTTCATACCGGTTTTTTGTAATGGTCTTTATTTCTTTCGTTTTTCTTACTTGAATAATTATTTCATCCGGTTTTATTTTGCTTTTTAAGGCCTCAAATTTTTTTCTGTCTTCCTCATTCAGCAGTTCGTGAGGTTCTTTTTTTATAACCTTAGGCTTTGGAGGAACAGGCTTAGGATTATTGAGGGTTTTTCCGGCATCCTTTTTGGGCGTGGAAACGGTGGATTGAGTGTTTTTTGTGTATTGTTTACTATGATTTACCGTTTTATTTTCCGGGAGATTGTTGCTTCTTTTCAGGATAATGTAATACCCGTTGGCTGTCGTAAATATACCCAAGGTAACAATAAGAAGCAGTATCCTGAAAATAGACAACAATATATTTCCGCTGGCTGACGGAATAATATTTACGACTTCCCAACCTTGGGCGTTCTCTTTTCTGATGCGCCTGTTTAGGGCATTTTGCGGTGAATCGGCTAACATTCCTAACAGTCCGCCTGTCAACGTTACGTTCGCAATTTTGTTTGTTGTACTTTGGCTCATATTTATGTTATTTTCTTGTGTATAATTGGTGTTTCCTTGTGTATAATTTGCAATCCCTTCGTAGGTTTCCTCCTCAGTATCTTCCTCTTTATTTTCGAATAGTTTATTGATTGCCTTGACATTTGCTAAACTTAGTACTCCTATGACAAACGCAATGAAAATTCCGAGAAATAAAACATACATGACAATAGGAGAAATATATATCAACTTGGGATAAATATATCCTATTATAAATAGAACGATACTGGCTGCTATGAACCCGACCCCTCTTTTTTGATTGTTGTTCATTTCGTCCATACCGATTAAATTTTTTAAAAAGTTACCGCCTACTCCCGAATTTTTACCTTAGCTTTTCGGCTTGTTACCAAGGGGGTTTTCCTAGGAAAATCACTGCTAAGATATGTTATGTAATGTATAATTTTCAAAGGGTCGTGAAAATTGACGTTTTTTGAGTGAAATTCTAATTGTTTATTCTTATATACTCTTGGTCTCTGTAATATATAACATCAAGTTCAGGATTATAATAGAGTTTTCCATGAGGTGTAATATATTCCTCCTTACCAATTTTTTTACCACTAAAATTATTTATATAATCAAGACCGCTATCTTTATAAGATATTTTTAAAGAATTTCCGGTAGTTTCAATTTTCATCTTACTTTTAGTTTCCCTGTCGTATGAGTTGTATTTACTCGTGGATTTCCAGAGACCTGTTATTGTTCTATTGTTACCTTTCGAGTCCTTTTTTGAAATTTCATGAGAGAAATTGTTACAAGATGCCAGTAAAATCATTGAGAAGATAAAAAACATTGTTTTTTTCATAATGTTAAATTTTAAATTACCGCCTACTCCGGAATTTTTACCTTGGCTTTTCGGCT
>JALSPZ010000258.1 GCA_026985675.1 Flavobacteriales bacterium | reverse complement strand
ATACCAAAGAAAAAAATGTAAGAAAAGTTCCTGCAAACGGTAAACGTAAACTATGAAAAAAACTTCCGAATATGATTTCGAATGAAGCCCAAATGCTTCCTATTACTGCGGCTTTTAGCCAGGTGTTATTTGTCTGTTCTTGCTGTTTCATTTGATACGTTCCATATCAATCGGTGTATTGATATTTATAAAATCCGCAGCAAAAATATCGGCATTTATTTTACGGGCAACTGATTTTTGTAATAAATTTTGAAGTTTATAATCTTTTTTTCTGATTTGTTCTTCAATTTCGGGTAAAATATTTTGGTGATAAATTCCTACAAGCGCTTCTGTTTTTCCATTGACTTCAAAAATACAAGCTTGGTAATGTTCGGAATAATTTTCGATTAAATATTTTAAAACATCTTTGGATAACAATGGCGTATCGACAGGAATTACAATCGCAGCATTATTTTGAATATTTTTCAAAGCCGTATATAGTCCACCCAAAGGACCTATATCGGGAATTTCGTCTTTTACGGTATGTATACCCAAATCCGTTTCTCTATTGATACTAATGATGATTTCATCGGTAAAATCTTTGAGTAAATCCACTGCATGTTCCAAAAATGTTTTGTCGTTGAATTGCATACGGGTTTTATCTGCTCCCATTCTGGAACTTTTTCCACCTGCTATGATAATACCTGAAAGTTTCATAATGTTGGATTTTTGTTTTGCTTAAATTTACAAATATTTTATTGCAAATAAAAATTAAAAAAAGTGATATTTATAAAAATACCACTTTTTATTTCGTTTTAAGGTTTATTTCTACAAATTTTCAAAAAAATTATAGAGCAATCGCACGCCAAATCCTGTTGCACCTTTGCCTTTATAGTCTTGTTTTCCGTATTGAGACATTCCAAAAATTTTTTATCATTACTTTTTTCCATCGATTAAAAAAGTAACAAAAAAAATCTAGCCTGACGAAAACCTTGCAATCCGCCAGCTGGCGAACCTTGAAGCTAAAATGAAATAACTTGTCTTTGTTCGTACCTCACAAAGACTTCGAACAGATTTCATTTTTACGCTTCTTCGTCGTAAGTTTTAAGCAAGAACTTCGTAGGGCGGGTATGGCAAAATTCATTCGCCTCTGATTTAAACATTTAATTTATGATATTATAAAAAAAAGAATACCTAATTTTCAAAATACCCTCCCCATAAATATAGACTTTTAGAATATTTTATTGCAAATAAAAATTAAAAAAAAGTGATATTTATAAAAATACCACTTTTTATTTCGTTTTAAGGTTTTTTCTACAAATTTTCAAAAAAATCGTAGAGCAATCGCACGCCAAATCCTGTTGCACCTTTGCCTTTGTAGTCTTGCGGACTTTCCAAGAAAGCGGGTCCTGCAATATCAATATGGATATAAGGTTGCTTGGCAAAATGTTCCAAGAATTTTCCGGCAGTTATCATTCCTGCATTTCCGCTTCCAATGTTTTTAAGGTCGGCAATGTCGGATTTCATTTCTTCTTTCCATTCGTCCCAAAAAGGAAATTCTACTACACGTTCGTGAGTCTTGTTTCCTGATTTTTCAAGTTTGTTGATATATTTTTTCGGAGCATTTCCCATTACAATTGCCGCTTTGTCTCCAATAGCTCTAACAGCTGCTCCCGTAAGTGTTGCCGCATCTATGATAACTTCGGGTTTGTATTTATCGGCATAGGCAATGGCATCGGCTAATATCATTCGTCCTTCGGCATCGGTATTGAGGACTTCTACGGTAGTTCCGTCATACATTTTAATCACATCACCGGGTGCATAAGCATTTTTTCCGGGACGGTTATCAGTAGCGGGAATCAAAGCTACCACATAAACCGGTAGTTTATTTTTGGCTATGGCATCCATTGTAGCTGCCATCATTGCAGCGCCTGCCATATCGCTTTTCATCAAATCCATTGAATGAGGCGTTGGTTTTAAACTCAAACCTCCCGTATC
>JALSPZ010000257.1 GCA_026985675.1 Flavobacteriales bacterium | reverse complement strand
CCAAAATGGGCCTCCAAGCCCGGTTGATGTCGCAAGCCCTGCGTAAACTGACCGCCAATATTTCGCGCACCAAATCCATCGTGATTTTTATCAACCAATTACGCGAAAAAATCGGTGTGATGTTCGGTAATCCCGAAACGACCACCGGCGGTAACGCCCTGAAATTCTATTCGAGCCAGCGTTTGGACGTCCGGCGTACCGGGGCCATTAAAGACAACAAAGGCGAAATTTTGGGCAACCGTACCCGCGTAAAAGTAGTCAAAAACAAAGTGGCACCGCCGTTCAAAACCGCCGAATTCGACATTATGTACGGCAAAGGCATTTCCCGTTCGGGTGAAATTTTGGATTGGGGCGTGGAATTGGAAGTCATCCAAAAAAGCGGTGCCTGGTACAGCTATCAAGGTTCCAAATTGGGACAAGGGCGCGACAGCGTGAAAAAAATCCTGGAAGACAATCCCGAACTGATGGAAGAACTTGCCGCCAAAATCTACGAAAAACTCAAAGGCGAAAAGGAAGAATAATTTTTTGTGACCGAATAAACAAAAAGCCGGGCTTACAACCCGGCTTTTATAATATTTGCAATAAAAAATAAAACAAAATATCAATAAAAACAGTAGAACACAAAGTTTAACAAAACATTAACTTAACATTATTTGCACAGTTTATTTTTTTTTCTTTGTATTGTGTTTTAACACAAACCAATCAGGCGCCTGAACAAATCAGCAATTCAAGGTCTAAACACCTTGGGATACGATGAACTGTCCTTGACTTTGGATTGGACAGGAAACTCAAATAATAACCAATAAATAAACTATAATGAAAAAATTATTGATCAAATTTTCATTGCTGCTATTTCTTATCTCCGCAACCACTTGGCAATTGCGGGCAACCAATTCACCGGAACCCGACACAGGATTACCGGATACACAGTTTGTTCAACAAAGCCATAATCTCGATTTTGCCCACTTTAACAATGAATGGCAAATTACCTACAAAATAAAGGCAGACTACCTTAATCCCAAAGTACCTATATATACTTGTAGGGTTTATTTGGTTGTAAATGGAACAGAATATATAGGTGAAGGCTCATCAACCAAAAGTGCAAGAGAAGCCTGTGACAATGCTTACGATGAAGCATATTATTGGGCCACACATACACATCCTAAATAATAAAATTCAACACTATGAAAAGAACAGTCATTTTTATCATTGCAATTATTTTCAGTCTTACAACATTTGCACATACGCCGGCTAATAATTTACCCGCAATCAAGCCGACTGCTGCAAGTTCAACAAAACTGCTGACTCAATCACCAAAAAAGGAAATGGTCAAAATTATCAAAAACACTCCCAAGCCCAACCGTCAAGACAGGTATGAGAAACCTGTTTATTGTATTGTCATTGTAGAAGTTAATGGCAAACAATACATTGGCGAGGGAGAAGGGGTTAGTCTTAAAGAAGCTTGCAATAATGCTCGAAATGACGCATACAACAAAGCCGGGATATGAGCATCATAGCCCAAAAACCCGCCGGAAATAATATCCGGCGGTTTTTTTACGTTTTATCAAAAAATAAAGCACGTATGAGACGCATATTGGTATTATTCATTTACTTGACTTTAACACATACTCAGGCTCAAAATTTATTAGTCGTTTATGAACGACAAGTGAACTTTAGCAGAAGTAAATATTTCCTGTTTATAAACGATACCGTAAGTTACTGGCAATATGACGAAAATCTTAAAATTTTAGATACCGTTATTACAGTAAACAATAAGAAAGTAAGTACTTCTAATATTATACGCATTGAGAAACCGGAATATAAAGCCTTTCCTTATAAAAATTTTGTATTGAAAAACAAAAAGACCAAAACCGTTTTTTTTGTTGACCATGGCATACCGGACGGAGATTCTCCTTTTATTTTCGGTACCGATTCCCTCTATCCGATGAAATGGACACCCGTGCCGGACAGAAAATTCGTACTT
>JALSPZ010000256.1 GCA_026985675.1 Flavobacteriales bacterium | reverse complement strand
AAAAGATGATAAACGTTTTTATGTTTAAAAGAGGCTTATTTTTTTTAATATTTTTCATGGGTTTGATTTTATTAAATGCTCAACAATATGAAATAGGTTTACAAATAGGTAATACTAAATATATTGGAGATATTGGTAAAGAAGATTATTTTTATCCTTCAAAACTTGGGGGAAGCCTGATTTTTAAAAATACTATTAATCAATGGATGCTGATGCGGCTTAGCCTATCATATTTTTCCATAGAGGCCAATGATGCCGAATCTTACAACATCGGTAGGCAAACCAGAGATTGGCATTTTACGGGAACGGTTATGGAAACTTCCATGGGAGTAGAATATAATTTCTTTCCAAGAAATCCGTATCTACGCGATAAAAAGTATTATAAATTTGTGCCGTATATGTATTCCGGTTTGACTTTTATTAATTTTTTTGGAACTCTAAACGGAGACGAAAATCAAGAAAACGGTTATGAATACAACGGGACTGCCTTAGGAATTCCTATGATTGTAGGTTTTAAATATAAACTGTCCGAACATTTTTTATTTTCCGGTGAAATTGGCGCTCGCTATAATTTTACAGACAACCTTGATGGAACTAACAATTATTTCAAACATATTGAAAAATATAACGGTGTACCTACCACCAATATCAATTCCAATGATTGGTACACCTTTACAAGTATTGGGCTGATATATACCTTCGGAGACCTTCGTTGTTATTTTGGATTTTAATTTTTTGACCAAATGACTATTTCTAAAGAAAACCTTCTGCAACACAATTTGCCTCAACATATTGCCGTTATAATGGATGGAAACGGACGTTGGGCAAAAAAAAGAGGAAAAAACAGAGTTTTTGGTCATTATGAAGGAGTAAAACGTGTTAGAGAACTTGTAGAAGAAAGTGTCGCACTAAAAATACCCTACCTTACACTTTATACATTTTCTACGGAAAATTGGAATCGCCCGAAAGAAGAAGTTGATGCACTGATGAACTTACTCGTTGAAACACTTCACGAACAACAAAAAGATCTTATAGAACAAAATATCCAACTCAATGCTATTGGAGATATAAAAGCTTTACCTGAACAAACACAAAAAACTTTGAAACAAGTTTTGAACAATACCAGAAAAAATACCGGAATGGTTTTAAGTATTGCTTTAAACTACGGCGGAAGGGATGAATTGGTACAAGCAACTAAAAAAATTTCCCAAAAAGTTAAAAATAATATAATTTTACCCGAAGAAATTGACGAAAATAAAATAAATTTGCAACTTTACACCCATAATCTTCCGGATGTGGATTTAATGATCCGTACGGGAGGGGAAAAACGCATTAGCAACTTCTTATTATGGAAGCTTGCTTATGCCGAGCTTTATTTTACCGATACACTATGGCCTGATTTTAAAAAAAAGGATTATTATTTAGCATTAAAAGATTATCAAAACAGAGAACGAAGATTTGGAAAAACAAGTGAACAAATTAGAAATGAAAAAAATTAAAAACGTCTTAACAAGTATTTTACTGCTTATAGCGGTTTTCACTTTCGGACAAGAAAGTCCCAAAGATTATAAAATATATCAAATAGAAGACATTAAAATTAACGGATTGAAAGAATTTAATCCGCAAACCGTAAAAGCTTTTATTGGTGTTTCAAAAGGCGACATTATAGAAGTTCCTGGAGAACAAACCGCAAATGTCATTAAAAAACTTTGGGACTTGGGATATTTTTCCGATGTCAATCTTTACATTATTCCTACTACTGAAAACAAAGTAATACTAGAAATTGATTTAGCTGAATTGCCTAAAATTTCTGAAGTAAAAATCATAGGAGTATCCAAGTCCAAAGGAAGAGAATTTGCAAAAGATGCCGGTTTGAAAAAAAATGCAATTTTAAGTGAAAATCTCAAAAGTAAAATTACGGAAATCATTAAAAATACTTATTTAAAAAAAGGATTTCTTAAAACCAAAGTAAACTTGCGCACCATTAAAGACACGGCAGAATATGTTAAAGTATTGGTCCGCATAGACAAAGGTCATCGTATCAAAATTGATAAAATAAATATTCACGGCAATAAAGAAATTTCGGTAAAAAAACTCAAAAAGAAACTCAAAAAAACCAAAGAAAAAAGAATCTGGCGATTTTGGAAACGCTCCAAATATATACCTGAAGATTTTACCGAAGATTTGGCTAATTTGGAGAACTTCTATAAAGAAAAAGGATATCGTAATGCCAGAGTTCTTAAAGATACCGTATATTTTAACAAAAATGGTAAATTAAATATTGATATTGATTTGGAGGAAGGAAAAAAATATTATTTCGGAGATATAAAGATAGTTGGGAACAGTGTTTATTCCACAAATTTTATTAATAAAATTTTGGGCATCAAAAAAGGAGATGTATATAACGGAACACTTCTCAAGAAAAGAATTAGTGATACCAGCAAACCCGATGCCGAAGACCTTACCAATCTCTATCAAAACAACGGATACCTTTTTTCAAGAATAAATGCAGTGGAAACCGGAGTTAGAAACGATACAATTGATTACGAAATAAGAATATATGAAGGGAAACCGGCAAAATTCAATAAAATTACCGTTAACGGAAACACACGAACCAACGATAAAGTTATTTTTAGAGAATTAAGAACTTTGCCCGGTGCAACTTATAGCAAACAAAATATTATAAGAACCATACGTGAATTGGCACAAATGCAAATTTTTGATGCCGAAAAAATTACCCCAAATTTGGAAAATGTGGATCCCAACGCAGGAACCGTAGATGTAGACTGGCATGTAGAAGAAGCCGGAAGTAGCCAAATACAATTACAAGGAGGTTTTGATGGACGCTATTTTATTGGAACCTTAGGCTTGGCTCTCAAAAATTTTTCCATAAAAAATATCTTCAACGGAAAAGAATATAAACCTTTACCCATGGGAGACGGACAACAATTGGCATTAAATTTTCAAGTTTCCCAGCGTTATGAAACTTACAGCATCTCATTTACCGAACCTTGGTTTGGAGGGAAAAAACCACAAGCTTTGACCGTTTCGGCTTATTATTCAACTTATTATGGAATAAACTATGATTCATTTACTCAATATGGCTACTATGATGTGGATAGGAAACAAAAATTTATTATTTCAGGATTAACTCTTGGTTTATCCAAAAAATTAAAATGGCCCGACGATTACTTTTTTATCAGTAACTCTATCATATTAAACCATTACAAAATACAAGATTATGCCACACTTGGCGCCTCCTTTGGATTTAGTAATGGGGTATCTAATAACTTTGCTTACAATGTAATATTTGGTAGATCCAGTAGTGGACCTAATCCTATTTATCCCTTAGGTGGCTCGGATTTTACTTTAAACCTTAAATTAACTCCCCCCTATTCATTATTTAGCTCTTTTGATTATGGTACCATAGAACAAAACCCCGATTACTTAAATGATGATGGAAGTGTTAACTCAGAAAAAGTTAGTCAAAAAAAATATAAATTTATAGAATATTACAAAGTAAAACTCAATGGAACTTGGTATTCTAATATTTTTTCCAAACTGGTGCTAAGAAGCAAAGCTGAATTTGGATATTTGGGAGCTTACAACAATGACCTGGGAGTTGTGCCATTTGAAAGATTTTTTGTAGGAGGAAGCGGACTAATAGGAAGTAACTTGGATTCCAGAGAAATAATCCCTTTGCGTGGATATACCGATTATGCATTAAATATGGCCTTTCATCAAAACGGAGGGACTATGTATAACAAATTCTCTTTTGAATTAAGATACCCTATTACCTTGAAACCCCAAGCTTCAATCTATCTACTTTCATTCCTTGAAGGAGCAAATACTTATGACAATATAAAATATTATAATCCGTTTTCATTAAAAAAATCTGCCGGAATGGGTGTTAGAATTTTTATGAGTGCGTTTGGATTGCTCGGAATTGATTTTGGATATGGTTTTGATAAAATCGGAAACAAAAAATCGGGCTGGCAAACACACTTTATTATGAATCAAAGATTATAACATTTATATTTGGCATAGTTTTTTCTTAAAACTTAATAGTTATGAAAAAAATTTCTTTATTGTTTATCTTATTTTTAGGAATATTTTCCGTTCATAGCCAAGGAAGAATCCGTATAGCATATATAGATATGGAATATATCTTGGAAAATTTACCTGAATATCAAACCGCATTGAAAGAATTGGATATAAAAGCCAATAAATGGAAAGCCGAAATTGAAAAAAGAACAGCGGAGATAAATGATATGAAAGTTTCCTTAGAGCAAGAAAAAGTTCTCTTAACAAAAGAGCTATTACAAGAAAAAGAAGAAGAAATAAAATTTAAAGAAAAAAGCCTATTAAAATATCAATTGGAAAAATTCGGACCCGAAGGAGATTATATATTGCAAAAACAAAATTTGGTTGTGCCGGTTCAAGATCGAGTATTTAATGCCGTGGCAAAATTGGTACAATCGTCAAAATATGATATAATTTTTGATAAATCCAATGACAAAATGGGTATTATTTACACCAATCCCAAAATGGATATCTCCGACAAAATATTAAAACTTATCAAAAAAGAAAAAGGAATAGAAAAAAGAAAAAAAGATAAGAAGAAAAAAGCCGAAGAACGAAAACAAAAACTTTCCGAAGCACAGAAAAAAAGAGAACAACTAGCAGCCAAAAGAAAAAAAGAAAGAGAAGAACGAAGAAAAAAAATGCTTGAAGAACGTCAAAAGAAACAGAAAGAAAAAAATAAAGTAAAAGAAGAAAAAATACCAGAAGAAAAAGCTAAAACCAAAAAAAATAATGCAGAAGAAACCCTAAATAAAGAAAAAAAATTGACAAAAGAAGAATTAGCTGAGCAAAGAAAAAAAGCACGGGAAGAAAGAAGAAAACGAATTCTGGAAGAAAGAAGAAAAAAGAAAGAAGAAAAACAAAAAAATAATAAATAAATTAAAAATTAAATGAGTATGAGACACTTAAAACTATTATTTGCAGGATTGTTACTATGGATAGGAACAACTGTAAGTGCACAAACTAAAATCGCACACATTAATGTACAAAAGATAATGATGGAAATGCCTGAATTTAAATCAGGGCAAGCACAATTAAAAAAGCTGTATGCTACATATGAAAAAGAGTTTAAAGAAATGCAGCAAGAATATCAAAACAAATTGCAGAAATACCAGCAAGAAGTAAAAACCGTTTCCGAAACTGAAAATCAAAAAAGAGTGCAAGAATTATTAGATATGGAAAAAAGTATTGCTAAAGCTCAACAAGAAATTCAAGCGGAAGCTGCAAAAAAAGAACAAGAACTTTTGCAACCTATTCAAGAAAAATTAAAAAAAGCTATTGAGGATGTTGCTAAAGAAAAAGGATTTCAATATGTTTTTGACAGCTCCGGTCCCACCAATCTTATAGTTGCCAACGGTTACGACCTATACAATGATGTTAAAGCTAAATTAGGTTTCTAATAATATTTGAAAATCATTTAAAAAACTCCATAAAATTTATGGGGTTTTTTTTGAACTAAAACAGAAATGTAATAATTATAACTTTTGTATTTATCCTTTTATGATATTTGTTAGCTTAATTTAAAAAATATTTAAAACATAAGAAGAATATTTTGTAAATTTGAAAAAGATTTTTAAAACTATACATCATGAAGTGCTTAAAAGAAAAATTATATAAAAAAATTGAACAACATCGTCCCCGCACCAAAAGATTGGCAAAAGAATATGGTGATGTTGTGGTAGATCAAGTTCGAGCCGGACAAATTATCGGCGGGATGAGAGGTATCAAATGTTTAATAAGTGATATCTCATATTTAGACCCTTATGAAGGTATTCGTTACAGAGGCTATACATTACCAGAAGTATTTGAATTATTACCCAAAGCGGACGGAGCTGAAATGCCCTATGTGGAAGGTTTGTATTATTTATTATTAACAGGCGACATTCCAACCCAAGAACAAGTGGAAGCTTTAATAATGGATATGAATAATCGCCGTATCATTCCTAAATATGTTTGGGATGTAATTGATTCGTTCCCGAGTGAAAGTCATCCAATGGCCATTCTTTCGGCTGCTGTTATGAGCTTGGAAAGAGAATCCTTATTCAATGTAAAATATCGTCAAGGAATCAGTAAAATGGATTATTGGGATCCTACCTATGAGGATGCAACCAATTTATTAGCAAAAATGCCTTTAATTGGGGCTTATATTTATAATAAATTATATAATCCCGAAGGAGGGCATAGATATCCTGATCCCACCTTGGATTTAGGAGCCAATTTTGCTTATATGATGGGTAAAGACAAGCCTTATGACGATGTTTCACGTATGTATTTTATTATCCATGCCGATCATGAAGCTGGAAACGTAAGTGCGCATACCGGGCATTTAATTGCCAGTTCATTATCCGATGTTTATTATGCAGTTTCGGGTATGATTAACGGGTTAGCCGGCCCTTTACACGGTTTGGCTAACCAGGAAGTATTGAGATGGCTTCAAGGTTTAATGGAAAAATTCGGTGACCAAGTTCCCGGTGAAGAAGAATTGAAAAAATATGTATGGGATACACTGAATGCTGGACAAGTAATCCCCGGATATGGTCACGCAGTCTTAAGAAAAACCGATCCGAGATATATGGTGCAACGAGAATTCTGTTTAACCCACCTTCCGGATGATCCTATTTTTAAATACGTGGATGCTCTTTACAAAATAGTTCCTGATATTTTGAAAAAACAAGGAAAAGCTAAAAACCCTTGGCCGAATGTTGATGCTCAATCCGGTGTAGTACAATGGCATTACGGTGTAAAAGAGTTTGATTTCTACACGGTTCTATTTAGTATCGGAAGATCAATCGGTGTATTATCTAATATTATATGGGATAGAGCTTTGGGTTATCCTATTGAAAGACCCAAATCCATCACTACAGATATGCTTGAAGAAATGGTTGGTATAAATAAAGAAGAACCTGAACATGCATAAAAAATAAATAACGTGAGTTCGATAAAAGAATCGAAGAAAAAAATTCAATAAATACGTGAGATACAAACTAATTTTTCTTAAACTAACGGATTAATTTAATAAAAATTAGTGCAGTAGATGGCGTGTTTATTGGATTTTGGCTCGAAACAAAAATAATTATTTGCTAATTAAAATTATATTTCTTTAAATATTTTATGCAATGCATTAAAAATCAATAATTTATAATAAATAAAGAATATTTTCTTATGTCGAACTCACGTTAAATATACTTTAAAAAAGAGGCTGTCTAACAGGCAGTCTTTTTTTATAATTAAAAATTATTCCAAACGCTGCCGAACTGCTTCATATAAAATAACTGCCGTAGCTACCGATACATTAAGTGATTGCATCTTTTCTGACATAGGCAACTTAAATACTTCATCACTGTTTTTTAACAAATTTTTACTAATTCCTTTTCCCTCACTTCCCATGATTAAAGCAAAATCTTGTCTAAGATCGGTTTTACATACCAATTTATCAGCTTTTTCGGATGCTGAAAATATTTTTATTCCGTTACTTTGCAACAAGTATACTGCATCCAACAAATGTTTGGTTCGAGCAATTGGTATTTTAAAAATTCCACCTACTGATGCTTTGACTACTTCTTCATTAATGGGTGCAGAATTATTTTCGGGTATAATAATTCCGGAAACATCCGTTGCAACAGCAGATCTTATAATAGCTCCGAAATTTCTTGTGTCGGTAATTCCATCTAATAAAATATAAGTCTTGTATGGTGAATAAACGTTTTTTTCAAACAATTCTTCAACCGACAGCACTTTAACAGGGCTAATAAATGCAACTATCCCCTGATGATTTTTCCCGGTTAATCGATTGAGTTTTTCAACAGGAACCGTTTTGTAAAGTATATTTTTTTGATTCAATAATTGAAACAATTGCCTGGCAGACTGCCCTTTTAAATTATTTTGAACAAACAATTTATCAATATTTTGACCAGAATTTATAGCTTCCAATACGGGATGCATTCCATAAATTAAATTTTTTTTCATATAAATAAAATATCTATTGATTATATCATCTTAAACAAAAATACTATATTTTTATTTTATAATATACTATAAAAAATTTAATTACATTGGAAATTTTATAAATACTTTTGTCAAAAAAACAATACTAAATTTTACAAATCATTAAAAAAATTAAAAAATTAAATGAAAGATAAAACATTTAAAAACTTTTTCATTATATTTACAATTAATTTAGAAATTTTAAGATTATGAAAAAAACACTACTTATTACATTATTTATGTTGATTGGCCTTTATAGTTATGGGCAATCAATCACTTGGACACCTGTTTGGACAGGATTTAGCACAGACAACAGAGCTGTAGATTTTATACATGTTAAAAATTATCAAGTAGCATGGGGTGTTGCAATCGATGGTGCTGACACAAACAATACTATTCGAGCTTTAACTAAAACCTCTGATGGAGCCAATACTTGGACTGCTATCGATCCATTATCTGCCAATGGTGTTTTTGATCAAGGAGTTTCCATGGTTTTTGGAAAATCTGCTGATGAAGCTTATGT
>JALSPZ010000255.1 GCA_026985675.1 Flavobacteriales bacterium | reverse complement strand
TGGCAGCTGTAGCACCGGTAAGACGTGCTTTGAAAATGAAAACATTTTTTAATATGTTAGGACCTATTGTCAATCCGGCTCGTCCGACACATCAATTGGCAGGTGTTTTTAGTTTGGAATTGGCTCGTTTATATGATTATCTTTTTCAAGATGAACAAGGAAAACGTTATGCCGTTATTTACGGTATAGATGGTTATGATGAAATATCTTTAACCGGTGATTTTGTAATGCGTAATCGTCTTGGAGAACATTTGTTAAATCCTGAAAAATTAGGATTGAAAAAAATCCAACCGAAAGATTTGTTTGGTGGAAATTCTGTGGAAGAAGCGGTTGAAATTTTTAAAAAAATAATAAACGGTAAAGGAACGGAAGCACAAAATAATGTGGTGTGTGCCAATGCTGCCGTTGCTATTGGAATTATGAAAAATCATGAGGATTTTAATGAAAATTTCAAAGAAGCAAAAGAATCCTTGCTTGGAGGAAAAGCTCTGAAAAGTTTAGAATTAATCACCTCATAAATTATGAATATACTTGAAAAGATTATCGCTTATAAAAAACCTTTGTTAGAAGAGCAAAAGAAAAATATTCCTGTTAAAAAACTTACACAGTCGGAATTTTACAATAGGAATACCATTTCATTAAAACAGGCATTAATTCAACAGGGGAAAAGCGGAATTATAGCTGAATTTAAGAGACGTTCTCCTTCAAAACCGGCGATAAATTTATCTGCCGATGTTTTAGATATTACAACCGGATATGAAAAAAACGGTGCTTCGGCACTGTCTATTCTAACGGACTCACATTTTTTCGGTGGAAAGAATGACGATATAGAACAGGTTAGAAGGAAAATAAACATCCCGATTTTGCGCAAGGATTTTATTTTTGATTATTATCAGGTTTATGAAGCCAAGAGTATCGGTGCGGATGCTATTTTGCTGATAGCGGAAGTTTTGGAAAAAAAACAATTATTGAGATTAGCTACATTAGCTAAAATTTTAGGTTTGGAAGTTTTGATGGAAATTCATTCCGAAGAACAATTGGAAAAATTAAATGACCATATAGATTTGGTGGGGGTGAATAATCGTAATTTGAAAACTTTTGAAGTAAGCATTGAAAACTCATTGAATTTGGTAAATAAAATTCCGAAAGACTTTATCAAAATTTCCGAAAGTGGTTTGGGTGATGCGAATGATATTTTAATTCTAAAATCTTTTGGATATCAGGGTTTTTTGATTGGAGAAAGTTTTATGAAAAATGATTATCCGGCACTTGCTCTGGCAAACTTTGTTAAAGAAATAAAGTCAATTAACAATTAAAATAGTTATGAAAAATATGAAAATAAAAGTTTGCGGGATGAAATATCCTGAAAATATGAAGGAGCTTTTGAATTTACAACCGGATTATATGGGATTTATTTTTTATTCGCAATCCCAACGTAATTTTACAGGAGAACTTCCCGAAATATGTTTTGGCAAAACCAAGAAAACAGGGGTTTTTGTCAATGCCGATTTGGACAAGGTTTTGGATATTGCCCGCCGATATAAATTGGATGTTATTCAATTGCACGGTTCGGAATCACCGGTTTTTTGTAATGAAATCAGAAGTAAGGGTTATGAAGTGATTAAAGCTTTTGCCGTTGATGAAAATTTTAATTTTCAGCGTTGTAGTTTTTATGATGAATATGTAGATTTGTTTTTGTTTGATGCCAAGGGAAAATTACCCGGAGGAAATGGCGTGGTTTTTAATTGGGACAAACTTCAAGAATATTATTTGGATAAACCTTTTTTGTTAAGCGGAGGTATTGGTATGCATGCGCTTGAAGCGATACAGAAATTTTCTCATCCACAGTTTTATGGAGTGGATGTCAATAGTGGTTTTGAGTTGGAACCCGGATTAAAAAATATAGATGAATTGAGGGTTTTTATTGAAAAAATTAAAGAATAGGGTAAAGGAGGAAGTTTTGATGATGAATAGATAATTTTTATTTATGGATTTATGGGGATACTTTGCGGACTTTGCGTCTTTGCGGTTGGATTGGGATTGTTAATGGTTAATTGTGGGGTTGTTGATTTGGGGATTTTTTTAGTAATATTTCGTTAGATTGAACGGACACACCCTTAACCTCTCTCGTAGAGGGGAACTGTGGCGGATTGCCCCGCGTGAGGTATTGAAGCGGTAGCTCCCGCACCGCAAAACACTACAAAAATATAAAGAGCAAAGCGACCAACGGAAGCTCTTGAAATTTATTAATTTTTGTGTGTTTTTGCGGGCGGGACTATAAGCGGAAAGACCGACCCGTGGACTTGTGCGGCGGATTTAAAGAAGGGGCACGCCCAAAGAATATGGATAAAAATGAAAAATTATAGTTTATGAAATATACAATTGATGAATTAGGTTTTTACGGGGAGTTTGGTGGGGCTTTTATTCCGGAATTGCTACAAAAAAATGTGATGGAGTTGCGCGAAAATTATTTGAAAATTATGGAAACGGAGGATTTTCAAAAGGAATACAAAAGGCTTTTGAAAGATTATGTGGGGCGTCCGTCTCCTTTATATTTGGCAAGGAGATTGTCTGAATATTACGGAACAAAAATCTATCTGAAACGTGAGGATTTGAATCATACGGGGTCGCATAAAATCAATAATACCATTGGACAAATTTTGCTTGCCAAAGCTATGGGGAAAACCAGAATTATAGCCGAAACGGGAGCGGGACAGCATGGCGTGGCTACGGCAACCGTGGCGGCACTTGCCGGATTGGAATGTGTGGTGTATATGGGCGAAGTGGATATCAAAAGACAGGCACCGAATGTGGCACGAATGAAGATGTTGGGAGCGGAAGTGAGACCGGCAAAATCAGGAAGCAAAACTTTGAAAGATGCTACAAATGAGGCAATTAGAGATTGGATTAATCATCCTAAGGATACGCATTATATCATCGGGTCGGTGGTGGGACCGCATCCGTATCCGGATATGGTGGCAAGGTTTCAATCGGTGATTAGCGAAGAAATGAAATGGCAACTGCTGGAACAAACCGGTAGAGATTTTCCCGATAGGATTGTGGCTTGTATCGGTGGCGGGAGTAATGCGGCGGGTGCTTATTTCCATTTTTTGGATAATGCGGCGGTGGAATTGGTTTCAGTTGAAGCAGGTGGATTGGGAATTGATACGGGACAATCGGCGGCAACGAGTGTTTTGGGAAGTAAAGGGGTTATTCATGCCAGTATGACAAAGTTGATGCAAGATAAAGACGGGCAAATTATAGAACCTTATTCCATATCGGCGGGTTTGGATTATCCGGGAATAGGTCCGTTGCATGCACATTTGATTGAAACGGGTCGTAGCAAAGTGCTAACGGCTAATGACGACGAAGCTTTGCGTGCGGGTTATTTATTGACACGATTGGAAGGAATTATACCGGCTTTGGAGTCGGCTCATGCTTTGGCGGGCTTGGAAAAAATTGATTTTCAACCGAATGAAGTTACCGTTGTGAATTTGTCGGGGCGTGGGGATAAGGATTTGGAGACTTATTTGTTGAATGGTTAATTATTTTGGTTGAATTGTGCCTCAGCGGTTAAAGAGTTAGTAAGATTTATGATAAAAAATATTTTATGGGAAAAAAGAGATTGAAAAAATTATTTGATAAGAAAGGAAATAAATTGAGCATCTATTTGACTGCCGGTTATCCGGTTTTGGATGCGATGCCCAAGTTGGTTGAAGTGTTGGAACAAGAGGGAGTTGATTTTATTGAAGCGGGGATGCCTTATTCGGATCCTTTGGCAGATGGAGAAACCATTCAAAAAAGTAGTGCAAAAGCATTGAAAAACGGAATGAATTTGGATTTGTATTTTAAGCAAATTCGAGAAATTCGTAAGTTTTCAAATATTCCGATATTGTTTATGGGTTATTTTAATCAGGTTTTGAAACGTGGAATGGATAATTTTTTGCAAGAATGTGTAGATTCGGGGATAGATGGACTGATTATACCTGATTTATCGCCGGAAATTTATATGGAAAAATATGCCGATACTTTTGATAAATATGATTTGGGTATCAGTTTTTTGATTTCTCCTACAACACCGGATGAACGAATTCGTATGATTGATAACTTGACTTCAGGATTTATTTATGCAGTTTCTACATCGGCTACTACCGGAAAAAAAGGGGAGTTTGGCGATGAACATCAAAAATATTTTGAAGAAATAAAGAATATGAATTTAAAAAATTCTGTGGCAATAGGTTTCGGAATTGATAATCGAAAGAAATTTTTGATGGCGAATAGATATGCGGATGCTACCATTATCGGTTCTGCTTTTATCAAAGCGATAAATGACGAAGAAGATTTTTTGGAAAAAGCCGGATTGTTTGTAAGGGAAATTAAAGTTTGATTTTTTGATTGATATCCCAGTTGGCTCTGATTTCTATGCTTTTGTTGATTTCCTCAACATTTTCGGGGAGGATGTGTTTGAGATAATTTCCCGTATCCCAACGATTGTTTCGGTTTTTGTCCCAAACGATTCGAATATGATATTTTCCGGGGGGCAAATATTTTATTTGTAATGTTCCTTCTTTGAATTGTGTAGGAGTTTTTCGAATGATACGGTTTTTTTCGTCTAATAATTCCACAAAAAAATCTCGGTTGGTTCCTGTGATTTCCAAATTAAGATTTCCAAACTTTTCCAAAGGCGGTATTACCAAATTTGTTCGAAGGGTATCTTGATTATAATTGCCTAAAAAATCGGTTACGGCTTGGGGTAAGATTTCAATTTTGTATTTTTTTCCGGGTTTTTTGTCAAAATTAAATGAATAAGAATAATTTTTTTCTTGTTTACTATTGAATTTTATAGGGATACTGTCTTGTTTAAAAATGATTTTGGAAGAATCTAAATTTATCAGAGGAATATTGGCGGTAAGTTTTAAAGTGTCCAATGGCGAAAAATTCATCTTGCGAACAAATTTTAAAATTAAACTGTCCTTTTTATCTTTTCTTTTTCTTTTGAATTTTCTTTTGTTGTCTTTGGATAGAATTTCAATTTCAATGGAATCGGAAGGGCTTTTATACCAATATTCGTATTTTTCAGGTAAATCTCGCAGGACAAAAGATGATACTTGTGATATATTTTTTATTTGAATACTGTCTTTTTTTCCTTTGTATTGTATTTGTATCATATTTTTTGATACTTGTTTGATGTCTTCAATTTTGAACTTTCCGAGTGCTTTGAAAAGTTTTATTTCGATGAGTGTGTCTTTTGGAATTTCAACGATTCCGGGAACAAAACCGATGGCTTCTTTGTCGGGATTGTAAACATAATTATGATTTTCATCGGCAATGGCTATGGCTTTGTATTTTCCTTTTTTTAGAAAATTGAAGTTGAAATTACCTTTTTTGTCGGGAAAAACTACATAACGCGGAGGTTCTCTAAAAACCAAGGAATCTTTATAATTTTCCAAATCATACAAACCGACCATAATATTTTCGGGATTTTTTTCAAAATGAACGGGGATAACTTTTCCTTTGAGTTTCAGTGAATCTATTGTATTTCCTGTGGAAAAAACAAATTGATAATTTCCGTATTTGTTACCTTCGTTATTGTCTTGAATGCTTTGTCCGAAATTTATCAGATAGGTTGTATTTTCTTGTAGCGGTTTTTCAAATTTTATGGTGATTTTTTTATCTGCAAAACCCGTAGGTGAAATTTTGGGTTGGGGATTGATTGGGGGAGTAATTAATAAATTTTTTTGTAAATCTTTTAGCAAGATAAATTCGTCAAATGCTATGGTGATTTCGTTTCCTTTGAAATTTATCGATTGATTTTCGGGATTTGTATATAAAATTTTTGGAGGCGTAGTATCTTTATCACCACCGGAAGGTGAGCCGATACGGGCACATGCGGTTAATATAAATCCGGAAATAAGTAATATTTTAATAAAAAATTTCATTGGTGTAAAAGTAATTAAAAATGGAGATATAAAAAAGCGACCCTAATAAGGTCGCTTTTTAGTTAATTTGTAGTTGAGTTGTTTTGGTTTATTGGTCCCACCAAACTCTATCCCAGAAATTGACTTGATTGATATGAGAATTCATATCAACTTCATCGGAAGGATAGATAGCACGACGGGGCCATTCGCCTGCCGGCATATCGGGATTTCTATTGACGGGAAAATCAAATGTAGGATATATGGTAGTAGAAAAATCATATCTTCTCAAATCCGTAAAGATTTCAGGGTTAAGAATCAATGCGATATATTTTTGTACCATAATGTTCTGCAATTTTAAATTGGCAGGAGTTACAGCGATAGCAGGATCTGATAGATAGGCATTTTTTAGAGCTGAATCTATTCCCATTTTATCCATACTGGCAGTAATTCCTTCCATATAAGCATCATAAGCAGCTTGCGTACTTCCGGTGCTTGTGGGCGTTCCACCATTTACCAAAAATTCTGCTTCCGCTTTTAGGAATTGAGCTTCCATATATGAAACTAATACTAATGGTGAATCTTGTTTGAAATAGTAACCATTCTCATTAAAAATAGCATTTGCAGGAGTACCAGCAGAGGTTTTTCCTTTATTTCCATTTTGTGCTCCTTCATAAGTTGCCGCACCACCATTATCGGCATAATTCGGTAGACGCGGATCGATATCAGCTGTTCCTAAAACCATTCCATTCATATAGTTTACTAATCTTTCAGAGAATAAAACGGAAACATTTCCTGTTTTAGAAGCTAGTACAACTGAGGTATGCCAAGGATTTTTTATTCTTTCGGAATAGAATAATTGGAAATCATCATCATTGGAAGTAAATCCATTTTGTAAATAATTTAAGGCTTCTTGTGCACTAGCAATAGCGCCATTTTTTTTAATTAGATGTAAAGCATAACGTGCTTTTAATGTATAAGCTAAACGTTCCCATTTGCTCAAATCTCCGCCATAAATAATATCATTTTGTACATTACTAAAGGGAGAATTATCGGTTGAAGTAATATTATTAATCCCTTTAGTTAATAGATCTTGTATATCTTGATAAATCTCTTGTTGGGTATTAATGTCAGGATCAAGATTATCAAGATCATATCCAGCTTCTGTATAAGGCATGTCTCCATAAGTATCAGTAACCATGCCTAATGAAAGAGCTTCTAGAATTTGTATAACACCTTTGTAATGTTTAGCATCTTTTTCTTCAGCTAGTTTTTTTGTTTTCTTTATGGTATATAAAATTTTTGTATAATAATTATACCAAACATTACCCATTGACGTTTCGTAATGTCTATCAACGCCGCCAGAATGATAAGAGGCTGTATGTTGTTGTAGCTGGCTCATAGGGAATGCCCTGCTAAAATCCATATTTACTGTATATTTTTCAATTGTTGGCAACAGTAATTTAAGTTCAAAATATTTTTCCGGAACTTCATTGTCCGGTTCATTTACATCTAAAAAATTCTTACATCCTGATATAGATAATATAAGAAATAATAAAGTTAAAATTTTTATTCTGTTTTTCATTTTTTTATATTTTAAATATTAAAAATCAACTTTTACTCCAAAACTATAAGTTTGAGTCAATGGAATATTGAGTCCTGTAAATCCATAGGTATTACTGCCTGCAGCATATTGGCTGCCTTCGGGGTCAAAACCACGGAATGGAGTCCATAATAAGAAGTTTCCACCACTTACATTAAATTGTAAGTTTTTAATGGCTGTTCTACGAAGTATTTTTTTTGGAAAATGATACGAAAGAGAAACATTTCTTAGTTTCAACCAAGAAGCATCTTGAACAAGTATTTCGGATGCTCTATTATAATGGGTAGAACTTCTATACCAGTTTTCGTCAATATAATAAGGAATGTTATTGGGAATCCAATTTCCGTTTCCGTCATCTATAACTCCATCCAAAACTTTATCGACGTATCTTTCTTCTGTTATTTTAATCGTTCCATTTCGTATGCTGTTTCGTTGTCCGGCATCGTAAACATCTCCTCCTTTTTTGTATTCAAAATTAAAGCTTAAATCAAAGTTTTTATATGAAAAACTATTGGAGATTGATCCTACCCAATCTGGCAAAGCATGTCCTACCACAACTTTTTCGCTGGTATCTATTATTGGAGCTCCTTCGGAGAATATGATACGGTCACCGTTTTCATTATATTTCCATTTATAACCATAAAGTGTACCGGGAGCATCTCCTTCTTTTACCATAGATACTACACCGGCATATCCACTGTTTGCATAGATAACTTGTGGAATACTTTCAGGTAAGTTAAAAACTTTACCTTTATTTGTTGACCAGTTGATGGTAGTAGACCACTTGAATTTAGATTTATTAAACCATCTGGCATTTAATAATAATTCATGTCCAAAATTTTGTAAAGAACCTATATTTTTATATATTCTGCTTTTACCGGAAGCAACACTTATAGGAACAGGGAAAATTAAATTTGTATTTAGATTGTCATAATAAGTATAATCGATTCTAAATCTATTGCCAAAAAATCTTAAATCTAACCCATATTCAGTGGTTCTTTGATTTTCAGGTTTTAAATTAGGATCTCCAGTTATTGCATATGGGTAAATAATTCCCAGTTCTCCTTGATAATTTGTAGGAGTTGAACTTAATAACCATTTGTTTCCTAGAATGCCAAT
>JALSPZ010000254.1 GCA_026985675.1 Flavobacteriales bacterium | reverse complement strand
AGCAAGATTGTCAATGCGTGTCCCAATCGTATGGATCCGATGACTGCTCACGTAATTCCCGAAGAAGTCAATCGGATTGAAGTAGTCAAAGGTCCTTATACGGTGCGTTTCGGACAGACTTTTGGCGGAATGGTGAATATGGTTACCAAAACACCTTCTGCCGATTCATTCGGTTGGCACGGTGTAGCGGAAAGCGGATACGAAACCAACGGTAAAAACTTGGCTTTGCGGGGTGAAATCCAATATGCTCAAAAGAAATACGATATCAGCATAGACGGTGAGCATCGAGATTTTGGCGACTATACCGATGGCGAAGGAGTTGTAACGCCTGCGGGTTTTAAAACCGATAGCTATTCGATTAAATTGGGTTATAATCCAACTGATAATCAACGTTTGGCGGTGAATTGGCATCAAAAATTCGGTAGTGAAATCAAACACGCCGGATTGCCTATGGATTCGCCAAAAGACAATAGTTATTTGTTGGGCTTGGATTATAAAATCAAAAAAGTTTCGCCGAAAATTCACCATATCAGTTTTAAATCCTACTACTCATTTGTAGATCATTTGATGACCAATGGATATGGAATGAAAACGCCGAGACCCAATTATCCGGCTATCGATGCGCGTTCGCCCGTAACTTCCAATACTATGGGTGGAAAATTTGAAATCGGTTGGAAACCTAAAAATAATTGGTTGATTTACAGTGGATTGGACGCTGATATCATTGCCAGAAACGGAACTAAAAACGTTACGATAAATATCAATCCAAATACGGGTGTTCCGTTAGATCCACCGATGAAAAAGCAATTTAAAATTTGGCAAGATGCACAAATCAACGATTTTGGTGTTTTTAGCGAAGCACATTATAAAATCAATGAGCAATATACCGCTACGGCAGGCGTTCGTGCCGATTATGTAGCTGCCAATGCCAAAGACCCCGATACGGGAATGATTGCTTTGTATGGAAATGATTTAAGCAGAACTGATTTTGTTGTAGGCGGAACCATATCATTAAAATATATGAAAGATGATCTGACTGCACAGATTGCATACGGACGCGGGCTAAGAACGCCAAGTATGACCGAACGCTATATTTATAAATTTACCGTTGGTGAAGATGGACATCCTTATATCGGTAATCCAAACTTAAAACCGGAGGTAAATGATCAATTTGAAATCGGTATGCAACTGCATAAAGATAAATGGAATGGCGGTGGAAATTTGTATTATTCTATTTTTGAGAATTATATCACGCCGATACTTACGCCGTCGTTGAGTTATACTATGGCGGGACATACCAAAATTCCAAAGGTTTATCAGAATGTTCAGGCAAATCAATATGGATTTGAAGCGTTTTTTAATTATCAAATCATTGAAAATCTGATTTTTAAATCGGATATTGCCTTAACCAAAGCATACAACGAAACTTTGGATGAGCCCTTGGCACAAGTTGCCCCGATGACTTCGCATTTAGGATTGAAATATGAAACCGATAAATATTGGTTGGATTTCAGAAGCGAGTTAGTAGCCACACAAAAGGATTATGCCCCGAGTTTTGGCGAGACCGAAACTCCCGGACACAGCAAATTGGATTTGCGTTTAGGGTATAAACCGCTTAAAGGATTATCAGTAGGCGGAGCTATTCTAAACATTACCGATGAAGCCTATTACAACCACTTGAATTTTGCCTTCAAAAATGCAGATGTTCTCAATGGACGACGCATCTTTGAACCGGGAAGAAGTTTTAGTGTTTTTTTAAGGTATAAATTTTAAATTAAATTGGCAATGCGGGTCTTTTCGTGCACAAGAATATTGGCGTGTTCTCATCGGCAATGAAAAGAATAATACCGCATTGCCTTATTACTAACTATATAGTAACAAATAATTTTTAAAAATATGAAAAAAATATTATTAAGTATAAGTATTTTGTTTGCTTTAAACATTTTTGCACAAACAAATACATATAAAGGAAAAGTTATAGATGCAGATACGCACGAAG
>JALSPZ010000253.1 GCA_026985675.1 Flavobacteriales bacterium | reverse complement strand
TACAGTAATGATTTCCATCAATCTCGAACCGGTTTATGGAATAATTCTCGCCGTATTGTTTTTAGGCAAACAAGAAGAAATGTCTCCCGGCTTTTATATTGGAGCATTTATTATATTGATTATCATAATGATAAATGCTTATGTTAAATATTTCAATAAAAAAGCCGTGAAATAATAATAATTTTATAATTTTACATATTGGAATCAACACAAACACTTATATGGAATATCTAGATTTTGAAAAACCAATAGAAGAACTTGAAAATAACCTGAAAAAATGTTATGAGATTGCCAAAGAAACAGGAATTGACGCAGGATGTAAAAAAATCGAAAAAGAAATAGAAAAAAAACAAAAAGAAATTTTCAAAAAACTCAGTCCCTGGCAAAGAGTTCAACTCTCACGACATCCCAATAGACCTTTTACTTTGGATTATATCAAAGCACTTGCTGGTGATACTTTTCTCGAATTGCACGGCGATAGAAATTTTGCTGACGACAAAGCTATGATTGGCGGCTTGGGAAAGATTGGTAATCAAACCTATATGTTTATCGGGATGCAAAAAGGACGAAATACAAAAGATAGAAAATACCGAAATTTCGGTATGGCAAATCCCGAAGGTTACAGAAAAGCTTTACGATTGATGAAAATGGCTGAAAAATTCAATATTCCGGTAGTTACCTTAATAGATACCCCCGGGGCTTATCCCGGAATAGAAGCCGAAGAACGTGGGCAAGGAGAAGCCATTGCTCGTAATATACTGGAAATGACTCAACTTCAAGTTCCTATTATAACCATTATCATTGGCGAAGGAGCATCAGGGGGGGCATTGGGTATCGGTGTAGGAGATCGCGTTTATATGTTGGAAAATACCTGGTATTCCGTGATATCTCCTGAATCTTGTTCATCCATTTTATGGAGAAGTTGGGAATTTAAAGAAAAAGCCGCGGAACAATTAAAACTTACTGCTCCCGATATGAAAAAATTGGGATTAATAGACGGAATTATCAAAGAACCCGTTGGAGGTGCACATAGAAAACCATTGGAAGCTTTTCAAGCGGTGGCACAAACAATTGTGGATACTTATGACGAGCTTAAAGATATTCCCAAAGATGAATTAGTTGAACAAAGAATGAAAAAATATGCTAAAATGGGTGAATTTGCCGAAAAATAATTCCCAATGAATAAAAAATTACTAACAATTGATATTCTTTTCTTTCTGATATTTGCTATTTTCGGTATTAGTATTTCGGAAATGGGTTGGGAAAAAGAAACTTGTAGATTTATTATTCCTATTTTGCTCACAGCATATTACGCTGGTAGATACGGAACACTTTATGTAGCAAAAAAATCAATGAAAAACCAAAAATAGTCATTTTAATAATGGCTATTTTTATTAATAAATATAATCATGAAAAAAAATCAAAATAAAGAAATTGCACAATTACAACCCCGAGAGATTTGGGAAAATTTTGTAGCATTAAATGCCATTCCGAGACCTTCCAAAAAAGAAGAAAAGGTCAGACAATTTATGCTGAATTTCGGAAAATCATTAGGGTTGGAAACTTTTGAGGACAAAATAGGAAATGTAATTATAAAAAAACCGGCTACTCCGGGTATGGAAAACCGCAAAACGGTTGCATTACAATCTCATTTGGATATGGTTCCTCAAAAGAACAAGGACAAAGAACACGATTTTGAAAAAGACGGCATCGATATGCTTATCGAAGGAGATTGGGTAACCGCCGACGGAACAACCTTAGGCGCTGATAACGGTATCGGAGTGGCTGCCATTATGGGGCTATTGGCATCCAAAGATATACCCCATCCCCCTTTGGAAGCTCTCTTTACCATTGATGAAGAAACCGGAATGACCGGAGCGCAAGAACTGGAAGAAGGAATATTGGATGCGGAAATTATGCTTAATCTCGACACCGAAGAGGATGACGAGTTGGATATCGGATGTGCCGGTGGAATTGACATTTCTGCTACCGGAAATTATAGTACCGAACAAGTGCCTGAAAATTATATGGCTTATAAAATTCACGTGAAAGGATTGACCGGAGGGCATTCGGGAATGGACATTCATCTTTATCGTGGAAATGCCAATAAAATTATGAATCGCTTGTTGTATAAAGGTGCTCAAAAAGGATTAAGAGTTGCAGAAATTCATGGAGGCGGATTGAGAAATGCCATTCCGAGAGAAAGCGAAGCAATTGTTGTACTACCCAAAGACCAAGCCAATGAAATTATTAAGGATTTGAAAAACTTGGGAGATATCATTAAAATTGAACAAGAAAAGCAAGATCCCAATTTGGAAATTATCATACAAGAAACCGAATTGCCTAAAAATATAATGAATAAGGATGCACAAGCAAGCTTGATAAAAACCGTTTATGCTGCACACAATGGTGTTTATCGTATGAGTCCCGATATTGAGGATTTGGTAGAAACTTCCAATAATGTAGCACAAGTTCGGGTGGAAAACGGAGAAATTCAAATTGAAAATCTGACCCGTTCAAGTGTTGAAAGCACCAAAGAAGATTTGGCTAACACACTTAAATCAGCTTATGAATTAGGAGGTTTAAAAGTAGTAATGTCGGGTTCTTACCCGGGCTGGAAACCCAATCCGAATGCTCAAATTCTTTCGGTAATGACGGACTTATATAAAAAATTATATGCAGAAGAACCCAAAGTTGTTGCTTGTCATGCGGGATTGGAATGCGGAATTATCAAATCGCATTATCCGAATATGGAAATGATTTCCTTTGGACCTACTATACAAGGCGCTCATTCCCCCGACGAAAGAGTCAATATTAAGTCCGTTCAAAAATTTTGGGATTATCTCAAAGAAACATTAAAAAATATTCCTGAAAAAAATTAAGATTTCTTAAAAATGCCGAAAAATTGTTTTCGGCATTTTTTATATCTATCGATTAAAATAAATTTTGAAAAAAATACGTATTTTTACAAAAAATTAATATTTATGCTTATTATAGGTATAGCCGGGGGCACTGGTAGTGGAAAAACTACGGTTGTTAATCAAATAGTTAAAGAATTTAATAACGATGATGTAGGAATCATCTCGCAAGATTCTTATTATAAAGATAATGGACATTTGTCTTTGGAAGAACGAACAAAGATAAATTTTGATCATCCACGCGCAATAGACTTTGATTTACTTTATAAACATCTAACCGATTTAAAAAAAGGAAAAACCATAGAACAACCGGTATATTCATTTGTCCAACATACCCGCACCGGGGATACTATTTTGACACATCCGAGAAAAGTTATGATTGTTGAAGGAATTTTAATTTTCAACGATAAACGATTGCGTGATTTGTTTGATGTAAAAATTTATGTTCACGCCGATTCTGACGAACGTTTAATCCGTCGTGTCAGAAGAGATATTACCGAACGGGGAAGAACTGTTGATGAAGTGCTTAACCGATATCAAACCACACTTAAACCTATGCACGAACAGTTTATCGAACCGACTAAAGCTTATGCAGACCTTATTATCCCGAATGATCGTCGAAATAAAGTAGCTATTGACGTGATTATCAGTTTGATAAAAAATAATGTCTAAAATGAAAATTTCCAAAAAATATATCAATAAATTCAGTATAGCCATCGCTTTTTTTGTGCTTTGGGTATTATTTATTGATGTAAATTCTTTATTATTTCAACGAGGATTGAATAAAGAAATTAAAAAATTGGAAGATAAAAAAGAGTTTTATCAAAAAGAAATAGAAAAGAAAAAACAAGAATTAAAAGACCTTCAAGACGAAAAAAAATTGGAAAAATACGGACGGGAAAAATTATTGTTGAAAAAGAAGGATGAAGATATCTATTTAATAGACTCAAAAGAAGATAAATAATGCCGGAGTTTAACGAATTTAAAAAAATATCAAGTGCTGAATGGAAACTCAAAATCCAATCGGATTTAAAAGGTGAGGATTATTCTACTTTGATAACGCATACATCCGAAGATATAGACATCAAACCTTTCTATCATTTTGACGATTTTAAAAAATTCAAAATGCTATCTGGTAATTCTTTTGTCATTGTTCAGGAACTTATGATAGCCAATGAAAAAATTGCCAATAAAATTGCCTTAAAATCGTTTAGTAAAGGAGCCGAAACATTCCGTTTTATCGCCCGTAAAAAATTTGATTTTAAACAACTTACTCAGCAACTGGACTTTTCAAAACTTATTTTTCAACTCAATTTCTCAGATGAAGATTTTTTTAAAAAATTATATCGCTTCACCAAAGGCAAGTCCGTAATATTACTTAACCCTATAGGAAATCTTATAAAAACAGGCAATTGGTATATCAATAAAAATAAAGATTTCGAAAGCTTAAAAAATATTCAAGAATTTGTCCCGCCGGATTATCCTTTTATTGAAGTGGATGTATATCATTTATTAAATGCAGGAGCAACAAGCTCACAACAAGTTGCTTATGCATTATCGCAAGCCGTTGATTATTGGGAAAATCTATCTAATAAATCATGTCCGCCTTTATATTTTCATTTCGGAATCGGTAGTCAATACTTTATGGAAATAGCCAAATTGAAAGCTTTTAGAGTTTTATGGGAATTAATTGCACGAGAATATGGAGTCGACACTCATTATAAAGTGTATACCAAACCCGGTTTACGAAACAAATCTCTTTTGGATCCTTATGTAAATATGCTTCGAACCGGTATGGAATCTATGTCTGCTATCTTGGGAGGCACCGACTACCTATCCAATTTGCCTTATGATATTTTCTTTAAAAAAAGTAATGCATTTAGCGAAAGAATTGCACGAAATCAATTGATTATATTAAAAGAAGAAGCAGGATTTGATAAAGCGATGTCGGCAGCCGAAGCAAGCTATTTTTTAGAAAACCTTACCCACGATTTAGCCCGAAAGTCATTGGATATTTTTAAAACCATAGAAAAAGGCGGAGGATTTACCGAGCAATTATATCAAGGAAAAATTCAAGAAAAAATATCACAACAAGCAGCCGAAGAACAACAAAAATTCGACGAAGGAAAATTGGTGTTAGTAGGAGTAAATAAATATGTCAATGAACAGGATAAACTTCCGGAATATGAGATTTTTCCATTTGCAAAAAAAAGAAAAGGACAAACCCTTATACCTCCTGTCATTGCAAAGCGTTTGGCTGAAAATACAGAAAAGAAAATTTTAGAAGAAAAAGAAAACTAAATGTTTGCAATTATAGATTTGGAAACCACAGGAGGAAGTGTGGAAAACGAAGCCATTACCGAGATTGCCATATACAAATACGATGGCAATCGTCTGGTGGATCAATTTATCAGTATGGTTAATCCTCAACGACCTATTCAACCTTTTGTAGTAAAACTTACCGGCATCAATAACAAAATGCTAAAAAAAGCTCCTAAATTTTATGAAATAGCCAAAAGAATTGTTGAAATTACGGAAGGATGCACCATAGTTGCCCATAATGCTGATTTTGATTATCGTGTTTTAAAAAAAGAATTTGACAGATTGGGATATACATACAAACGCCCCAGAATTTGCACGGTAAAACTCAGTCGAAAACTTATTCCCGGACAAAAATCTTATAGCTTGGGAAAACTTTGCAGAAGTCTGCATATCCCGGTTACCGACCGGCATAGAGCTTCGGGAGATGCACTGGCAACCTTGGAACTATTCAAACTTTTACAAAACAAAAAAAGAGACCTTAGCGAAGAAGTTGAAAATGAAAAAAAATTTAAGCGTCCTATACAACCCAAAATTCTTAAAATAATAGAAAATTTACCCAATAAAAAAGGAATTGTCTATTTGTATAATACTTATAATGAATTAATTGCCGTATTACAAACATCAAATATCAGAAGAAAAATAAACAAAATATATCTCAATTCCAATCCGAAATCTTTACAATTGCAACAGGCAATAGATCGGGTGGAATATGAACTGTTATCCGGTAGTTTTATCGGAAAAATCATCACTTGGCATAACCGTTTTACACGGAATCTTGAATTTTCTCCCTGCACCAAAAGAAGTTTCGACAAAAAGGTGAAATTTGAAAAGGATAATTTTTTGTTGATTGATAGAGGACATCACGCCGGTGAAAAAGCCATAGTTTATGTAGAAAAAAATAAAATCATCGGTTATGGTTTTTTTCAACTCAATTGGGAAAAAGAAACACCGGAAATCATTAAAAAACGTTTGACCGAAGTAGAAGAACATCCGTTTTTAAGACAAATGGTTAATGAACATATTCGAAAAAAACGATATTTGGAACTGATTGAACTGTAAATGAAAAAAAAAGTTATCAGCATAGGCGGACCGACAGCTACGGGAAAAACATCTTTGGCTATAAAATTAGCCCGTTATTTTGATACGGAAATAATTTCCGCCGATTCCCGTCAATTTTATAAGGAAATGCGTATCGGAACCGCCGTTCCGACAACAGAAGAATTGGCTGCCGCACCCCATCATTTTATTCAACACAAAAGTATTTTTGAAAATTATACGGTGGGGGATTTTGAAAAAGATTTTTTGCAACTCACCGATAAATTGTTTCAAAAAAAAGATATCATTATTTTGGTAGGGGGTTCGGGATTATTCTTGGATGCCGCTTGCAAAGGATTGGATGATTTGCCACCCAAAAACGAACAAATCAGAAAAGAATTGGAAGAAAATTTGCAAAAAAACGGAATTAAAAGTTTACAAGATGAGCTGACATCTTTGGACAATGAATTTTTCCAAAAAATAGATATACATAATCCTCACCGATTGATACGAGCCATTGAAATTCTACGTCAATCCAATGGAAAAAAGATGAGTGAAATAAGAAGCGGACAAAAACAAAAAAGAAATTTTGATTGTATTTCGATTGCTTTGAATGCCGAGCGTCCTCTACTCTATGAACGCATTAACAAGCGAGTAGATAATATGATAAATGAAGGACTTTTGGAAGAAGTAGAAAAACTACTTCCACACAAAGCATTGAATCCGTTGAATACTGTGGGGTATAAAGAATTGTTTGCATATTTTGAAGGAAAAACCGATTTGGATTTTGCTATTTCGGAAATCAAGAAAAATACCCGTAGATTTGCAAAGAGACAAATTACATGGTTTAAGAAAAATTCCGAAATCAAATGGTTTGATATAACTTATGATTTTGAAAAAATCATTAAATATTTGGAAAACTACCTTTTTACCAAATAGTAAAAACAGATTTGTATTCTTGATAAAATTCCCTGAAAAGCAACCGGAGCATTGTATAAAGCGGAACAGCTACTATCATTCCGACCACTCCGAATAAAGTCCCTGAAATCATAATAACTAAAAATATTTCCAAAGGGTGTGCTTTGACGCTTTTGGAAAAAATCATCGGTTGATCCACAAAAGCATCCCACATTTGTATAAGTACATATCCGATACTTATGTTTCTTATCAAATGTAGCATTCCTTGCAAATCGGTATTATTTATGGAAGAAGTCAGCGATAAACTTATCATCAATATCCAACCCACAACAGGTCCGATATAAGGCACCAGGTTTAATAAAGCCGCCAACAAAGCAATCAGTGTGGCATTTTCAATCCCGATGATATTTAACAAAACAGAATAAAAGAAAAATAAAATGCTTATTTGAATAAACAAACCTAAAAAATATCTTGATAAAAGCATTTTAATATTATCTATCACACGAACATATTTTTGTTTGTCGTTATCGGGGATTAGTTTAAAAATAAAATCAGAAGTTAAGTTACTGTCTTTCAACATAAAAAAACTTATAAAACTTACAGCAAAAAAGCCAATGGTTAAATTGCCCAAAATATTCAACAGGCTATTGATTAATTGGGGGACAATAGTCAGGTTTATTTTTGATAAGATAGAACTAATGGAAATATCTTCAAAGATTTTGATATTTTTTTGTTGCAAATAAAGATTGATATTATCAAAAATATGTTGTAAGTTTTTTTGGAATTGGTCAAAATCCAACAGAGAAAGATTTTTCCCTTGTTGATAAATCATCGGGATAAAGCCGGAAAGCAACAGGACAAAAATCAAAATAAACACAAACAATGTTAATGCTGAAGCCAAAGTATCTTTAAATTTAAAACGTTTGATAAGAAAAGCTTTTAGGGGTCTACCCATAAGAGAAACTACCAATGCAATTAAAAGATATACAATTATAATTTTAATTTTATATAAAAACCATAAAAGCAATAATAGACTCAAAAGAGAAAAAACGGCTTTTACAATTCCTTTAGCAATAATATTAGAATCTTTATCTTGCATTCAAATGATTTTTATACAAATATAAATTAAATTTATTATATTATGTAAAAATAAATTTTCAAAAAAATTTTGTTAGTTAAAAAATTTTATTATTTTTGGTTTGTAAAAAACGGCTACAAATTTTGGGATTTGTAGTGATATAAATTAGTTGTGCTTCATGCAAAATAAGAAACAGTAAACAATGGAAATTTTGTTAGCAAATATAAAAATAGAAAGAAAAGCCAACGCACAAATAGCACATTTGCAATTCGCACAAGCCAACCCGCAAACCAAAAATTGCAAAAGAGCTATTTTTTAGCCAACGCACTAATTCACGGATAGAAAAATTGTAATTTAGATGTTTAAATAATAGGATAATATATGACGACAAAAAT
>JALSPZ010000252.1 GCA_026985675.1 Flavobacteriales bacterium | reverse complement strand
AAAGTCTTTTATTTTATCTTTCCTATTATCGGTATTTTGATTGTTGTATTGATTATAAAATATTTGGTAAAAAAACCGGTAGAAGAAGGTATTCCTTCCGTTTTATACGCATTGACCAAACTGAAAGGATTGATCCCTTCTTATCAAAGTTGGGCATCTTTGGTAACTGCTCCAATAACCGTTGGTTTCGGAGGGTCGGTGGGTTTGGAAGGACCGACGGTTATTACGGGTTCTTCTTGGAGTTCAAATTTTTCAAAAGTTTTACATCTCAATCGCAAAGAACGTATATTACTGATTGGAGCGGCAGCAGCCGGAAGTATGGCGGCAATTTTCAAAGCTCCATTGGCAGGAATTATGTTTGCCGTTGAAATTTTTAGCTTGGATCTAACCATGACTTCCTTAATTCCGCTTATTTTGGCATCGGTTTTTGCCATACTGACTTCCTATTTTTTTATGGGAAAAAATATTTTGCTACATTATTCATTAAAAGAAGGATTTATTCTATCGGATACTTTTTTCTTTTTTTTGTTAGGTATTACTTCGGCATTAACTTCCATATATTTCAGTTTTGCTTATCAAAAAATAACCGGCTATTTTTCTCAATTTAAAAACCCCTATAAAAAATGGGCAATTGCTGGATTTCTTTTGGGTCTGATTATCTATTTCTTTCCCAATTTATACGGTGAAGGATATGAAGTGATTAACCATATAATCATCAATAATTTTCATTATGTTTTAAATCATTCTTATTTTTCAATTGACCACAATCGTATAGAGCTTATTATACTTTTATTTGTATTCCTTATTACTTTCAAAGTAATTGCCATGTCTTTGACATTTAGTGCAGGAGGAATCGGTGGAGTTTTTGCTCCTACACTTTTTACCGGTAGTCTGTCGGGATATGTGTTTGCATTGGTAATAAACTCATTGGGAATTATCAATAAACCATTGTCTTTGGAAAACTTCGCATTAGCAGGAATGGCGGGCACAATGGCAGGTATTCTACAAGCTCCACTGACTGCTGTATTCCTTATTGTAGAAATTACCGGCGGATATGAACTGATTGTGCCTATTATGTTGGTTGCTGCTGTTTCCTATATCATTTCAAAATCCGTATTGCCTTACAACATTTATGCGATTGATTTGGTAAAAATTGATGCTCTTCCTACACATGACAAGGACAAATATGCCGGAATGATGATTGAATGGAATGAAGTATTGGAACAAAATTTTTCACCGGTAAGACCTGGAATGAATTTGGGAGAACTGGTGCATGAAGTTATAGAAAAAGCGCACAGAGATGTATTTCCTGTTTTGAATGATGAAGATAAATTTATAGGCGTTATATCCTTAAATGATATCAGAAATATTATGTTTCACCAAGAGTTATATGAACAGATTTTTGTAAAAGATCTCTATCACAAAGCCCCTGATGTCATTTTCAGACATAAAGATCATTTCCCCGATATTATGAAAAAATTTCAACAAACAGGAGCATGGAATTTGCCGGTGGTTGATAATGATTATAAATATTTAGGTTTTATTTCAAAATCCAAATTATTAAGTGTTTACAGAAAAAAATTATTGGAATTAACATCGGAATAATATGGCAAAGAGAATCTTACAAATACTGTTTTACATAAATATCTTGATTTACGGATATGCTGTTCTTTTATATTTTACTCATCATACATTGTATAATAAAATAACAGGTATAGGAGTTTTATGGATGGTTTTTATACTCCTGCCTTATTTTTTATGGTATCGTTATAAGGATAAAAAAATTGAGGATTTTCAGTTTAAAAAAAATAATAATAAATAGAAGGGAAAAAAATATTATAATAAAGAATTATTTTTTCTTATCATCAAAATAATTCTCCAATTTTTGCAATGCCAAAGCTCTATGGCTGATTTTATTTTTTTCTTCCAGTGTCATTTCGGCAAAAGTTTTGTCATAACCTTCGGGAACAAAAATCGAATCGTATCCAAATCCTCCGGTTCCTCTCGGTTCGTCTATAA
>JALSPZ010000251.1 GCA_026985675.1 Flavobacteriales bacterium | reverse complement strand
ATGCGAGTTTATGCCGGAGAAGATTCTTACTTGGAATATGAATATATTTTCAAGTCGGATGATTATATGTTTGATTTTAATATCCGAACCAAAAATTTGGAACAAACCCTTGCCAATGATTCCGTTCCTTTGCATTGGGATTTAAAAGCATACCGTCATGAGAAAGGTGTGGCTTATGAAAATCGTTTTACGACTTTGAAATATGAATATGACCAAGATGAAGTTGATAATTTAAGCCCCATGAAAGACCAAGATGAAGAGCAAGCAGAACATGTGGATTGGGTGGATTATAAACAACATTTCTTTTCTACATTTTTAATATCCAAAGAAAAACCTTTTGTACAAGCAAAATTCAAGCAAATTAATTTGGCTAAATCTAAATCGGATACGCTAAAATTTACTAAACATTTTTTTACGGATACTCAATTAAAAACTGAAAATGGAAATTTGTCGTATTCCTTTAAAATGTATTATGGTCCCAATGATTATAAGCTTTTAAAGTCTTATAATATGGGAATTGAAAAAGTAATTCCTTTGGGTTGGGGAATTTTCGGCTGGGTAAACAAATGGTTTATGATGCCGTTGTTTAACTTCTTGAGTAGTAAAATATTAAATTACGGATTGGTAATTATCTTAATGACGGTTATTATTCGTTTGTTAGTTTCGCCATTGACATACAAAACCTATGTTTCACAGGCAAAAAATAAAATTATCAAACCCGAAATGGAAGAAATCAATAAAAAATACAAGGATAATCCTGCCAAACGTCAAAAAGCCATAATGGAATTGCAATCCAAAGCCGGTGTAAGTCCTATGGCGGGTTGTTTACCATCTTTGATTTTCTTACCCATTTTCTATGCACTATTCAGGTTTTTCCCTGCCGAGATAGGTTTACGTCAAAAAGGATTTCTCTGGGTAGATGATTTGTCCGCTTACGAGTCTGTATTCAAATTACCCTTCCATATCCCGATGTATGGCGATACGGTCAGTTTGTTTGCCATTTTGGCGGCGGTAACTATGTTTATCTATATGAAAATGAATATGAGCTCACAAGCAAATATGTCTATGCCGACGCAAGAAGGAATGCCGGATATGCAAAAAATGATGAAGTGGATGTTTTATATTTCACCCATTATGATGCTGGTATTCTTTAATAGATATGCAGCAGGATTGAGTTTGTATTATTTCATTTCCAATTTGATGACGATCATTATTTTGATAGTCATAAAAAAATACGTGATTGACGAAGAAAAAATTAAAGCCGTAATAGAAGAAAACAAGAAAAAGCCGAAAAAACAAGGACGTTTTGCACGAAAAATGGCGGAGCTTATGGAAAAAGCAGAAGAACAAAAACGTTTGCAAGAAGAGATGAAACGTAAGAATAAAGGACGAAAAAAATAAATTTTTATTGTAAGAAAAATATTTTTTCAAGTTTTTTTTCAATTCCGTCATAGATATTTTTTTTAAACAAAAGTAATATTTTGATTTATAATGAGTTGTAAAAAAAATGATAGAAAAATTCTATTAACACACCCCCAACCCCTCTCATAGAGGGGAGCTTCGAAAGCCTTATCTGTATACGAGGATTTTTCGTAAAATTTGAAGTGAATGGAACGTAAAACTGTCTGCTGTTTGAGGTTACGTTAAGGTTGTATTTATAAAAAATATTCAACCGAGTTCAGACAGTTTAGTGAAATGAACAAAAAATTTAGAAAAATACACGTTAGCCTAGCCCCGATAGCTATCGGGATTTTGTTACCATTGAGCAAGGTCGAAATGTTCATCAATGGAAAAAGTAAAAGTTAAATTTATTTAGGACAGGATTGGTTTTTTATAAAAACACAAGGGATATGGTAATATTCTGATAAAACCATTCAAATTGGAAGAATATGAAGTATGCACATTCCCATATTTGGGACAGATTTGTAAAGAAAAAAATTTTCTTTAATAATTTATCGATTTAATATTCTGTTTATACAAGGTGTTTTTATAAATAATTATTGAAGTTCGGATTTTTTTCGTATAA
>JALSPZ010000250.1 GCA_026985675.1 Flavobacteriales bacterium | reverse complement strand
GTCAGCCGTGAGTTTTTATTAACAAACCAAAATGATATAAAAAAGTTTCTGTAATTTAATAGTTTATCAGGTTTTGAAATTGTGAGCCGTTGTCTCACATATTTATAAAGAAATAAAAAATAATTTTGCAATATGAATACAAAACATAAAGTGATATTTGGAAATTGTATGAGTATGGCAGAATTGTCGGAACAAAGTATTCATTTTATAGTTACTTCACCACCATATTTTAATGCACCCTTTGACTACAAAGGACTTTTTGAAAATTATGACCAATATCTTGGTGTAATCGCAAAAATGGCAAAAGAAGCATATAGGGTTTTGCAAGAAGGAAGAATTTTTGCCTTAAACATTGATGATATGCTTGTAAATGGAAAAAAATATCCTATAACAGCGGATGCTATTAAAATATTTCAAAATGTAGGATTTAGATATAGAGATAAAATTATATGGAAAAAACCAGATGGTTACTTACGTATAAGTAGGAGAAGCGGAGTTCTATTAAAAAATCCGTTTCCAATGTATTTTTATCCCGACAATTTGTTGGAAAGCATAATCATCTTTCAAAAAGGCAAATTTGATTATCGTTCTATAACGCAGAAAATTAGAGAAAAATCAAAAATAGATATAAAAGAATTTCAAGCTAACGGTTGGTATAAAACAATTTGGGAAATTACAAATGTTTTACCCGGTTCAAAACTTGAAAAGGGAATAGCCGCTTTTCCTGACGAACTTGTTTATAGATTAATAAAATTATTCTCTTATTATGGAGAAACTGTTCTTGACCCGTTTCTTGGAAGCGGAACAACTATGAAAGTAGCAAAGGAGTTAAAAAGAAATTCTATCGGATACGAAATTATTAGAGATTTGGAAAAAATTATTAGAAAAAAAACTAATTTTGAAAATGAAAATAGTAATGATATTTTCGAAATAATTGAACGTAATAAAGGAAAATACAGATTTGTAACATTAGATTATATTGAGAGAAAAAAGAATGGAAATAAAGGCTAAAATAACAGGTATCGAATATCAAAGTAAATTAATGAATGAATTAAAAGAATTTGATTTTAATGACTTTAATATCAATAGTTTACCTGCAAGCTCTATTGTTAAAGATGGTAATTTTTCTTTTGGTATTTCCAAATGGGTTTCCCCAAAACGTACACGTTCTTATCCTTATGAAAGAATATACAATACGCTTGGCAATTCAAAAAAAATAACTGTAATTCCCATCATAAAAGATGAAGGAAAACGTGGAGATAGAGATTTTATTCAATGGGATACCGTATCATTAATGAGTTTACTTGATATATTCGTTATTTTTGCATATTACGAAAGTGCTGAAAAACACCCGACAATAGAAAATAAAATTACAAATCAACAGTTTGATAATAAATTGGTTAAAACAAAAATTGCCGAAATAAAAAATTATCACAGTTCGGCTTTGCATTGGAATTTAAAAGAAATTGAGGAAACTTTTCCCAAACTAATTCAAAAGGTAAAATCATCATATAACAAAATTAGTAAAAATTTAGGTGTCGAATTTCATAACGAACAAGGCATTGATAGATTTACAAATCAATTTATTGATGGTGTGAAGGAATTTATGAATACATCACGACAAAAAGCAAAAGAAGCACAAAATCGTGAAATGCAAACCGTTCAGCCGAAAGAAGCCCTTTCAACACTAACAAAAGCTACTATAACTATTGAAAATTATCTCGGTGGAAAATATTTTTTTACAACTGATGAAATAAAAATCAAAGGAAATAATATCTACCTTATAGAAGGTAAACATTCAAAAACATCAATTTTACCAAGTATTGGCGATATTAAAGATGGTTTGCTAAAAATGATTTTATACACAAATTTAAAAGAAGTAAAAGTTAATGATATGGAATATGAACCAATTCCTGTAATTAAATTGACATCAACCAAATTGCAAGGGAGTATGTGGTCAAATGACAAACCAGATACAATTAATGAGTTTATTGTAAATCAAAACTTCTCAAAAAATCAAAAATCATTAA
>JALSPZ010000249.1 GCA_026985675.1 Flavobacteriales bacterium | reverse complement strand
TAATCCCCTTATCAAACAATTGTTTACTTCTTTGATATTCATCTTTGGCAGAAATCAAGCGAGCCTTTGCCTGTTCCAAACTTGCCTTGGCATTTTGCAAAGCCGCCCGCGCACGTTCCAAACCCGACTGATACAAATCGGGGTTGATTTTTACCAGCAAATCACCTTTTTTCACTTGTTGTCCTTCTTTCACCGGCAAGGCAATAATTTCCCCCGACACATCAGACGAAATTTTTACTTCCTTTTCGGGTTGAATTTTACCCGAGCCGGTTACCGTTTCCATTATATCCAAGCGTTTAACTTTTTCGGTAATGACTTCTTTACCATATTCTTTTTTCCCGAACCAGCCTTTGGCTTGTCCAACACTGATAATTATAATCAACAATACGCCGGCAATTAAAAAATATTTAAGCTTTTTATTCATTTTAACACATATTTATTTCGTTACTTTTTTAAATAATTTTTTGGGCGTGCCCCTTCCTGTCAATCATCCGCCTAAATCCACGGGTCGTGTTTTCCGCTTGTAGTCCCGCCTCCAAAAACATACAAAAAATACAATTTTCAGGAGCTTCTATTGTCGCTCTGCCTCTTGTTTTTTTGTAATGTTTTAGAGTGCGGGAGCTACCACTCCAACCACTCACGCAGGGCATCATCGCAGCTGCATACCTTCAACAGTTGAGACAAGGCATGCCTTGTCTCTATCTAATAATATTATATTCCAAAACCTTCGATTTCAAAAAATACTGATATTTGGCATTCACATATTGATATTGTGCCTGTTGATATTTCAATTTTACATTATTCAAATCAAAAATATTCATCACTCCTACTTTGAACTTTTCCATAGCATAATCATAAGCCTTTTGTTGAGCTTTCAAATTGGCTTCGGCAGCTTTAAGACTTTGGTATGCCGACTTCAAATCCGCTTGCATTTTGTAAATATCATTACGCAATTGTTTACGATTCATTTCCAGATTTATTCGGCTTCTTTCTTCATTCAATTTTGCCGATTTCACTTGATTTCGAGCAGTCAAACCGTTTAAAATAGGGATGTTTAAATTCAATCCGTAAGTTATTCCGCGGTTGTCTTTCACTTGTGTCCAAAGCGGGTCAGCAGGCGTTACCACGCCACCAAATCCGAGCTGGTCACGATCGGAATATCGTGTGCTGATAGTAAAAAATCCTGCAAGCGAAGGAAAAAGTCGACTTTTGGCTAATTTTGTTTGAATTTTTGCCAAATCTTTGCCGGTTTCGGCATTTTTTAATTTATAATTGGCATTTTGAGCCAAAGAAAACAGATTTTCGGGTTTTTCATATAATAGTTTATCATTTATTTTCAGTTCGTTGCTATCTTCCACAATTTCAAAATTATCAAAATCTTTCAGTTCCAGCAATTGCGCCAAACCGACTTTTGCCAATTTATAATCATTTTCAGCTCTTACCGTTTGCATCATATCGTTGGTAATTTGCGCTTCTGCATCTATCAAATCCCCTTTTGGCGAAGCACCGGCTTTTATCAATTCTTCGATACGTTTTTTTTGTTGAATACTGTTTTCCAATTGTTGTCGGGCATTGGAAAGATTTTCTTTGGCCAATAAAATTTGCACAAATGCCGAAGCAATTTGGGTTTGAATATTTTTTACCGCATCTTGGTATTGATATTGAGCCGACAGAATTTCCAACAGAGATTTTTTATAAGTATAATGATTTTTAAATCCGTTGAAAAGATTCAAATTGGAACGCACCGAACCGCTTCCTCCGAAAGTCGTTTGGTTTTCCAAGATTCCCGTAGTAAAATTTTGTGTCAATCCGGAATTCCAAGAAGTCGATAAATTGGAATTTATCGTAGGCAAATAAGCCATTTTTGCAGTAGATTTATTGATTTTTCCTTGATCTATTTGCAACGCACTTTGTTTCAGTTGTAAATTGTGCTTTTCGGCATATTGTAAACATTCTTGCAAAGTCCAAGTTTTCTTTTGTCCGTAACCGGCAAACGAAAATATCAAAAAAGCAAGGAAACTATATAAAAATTTCATC
>JALSPZ010000248.1 GCA_026985675.1 Flavobacteriales bacterium | reverse complement strand
TGAGATGTCATTTGACGACAAAGACCAATATGATCATTATAAATTTTCATATTTGGATTTATTCGGCGGTTCTGATGCTTACTCAACCATAATTTGTCCAAAAGACAACTTGAAAAATTACCGGTTGGGCATCATCACTTCACAAGGTTCGGAAGGTTTTTTAACGGATTGGAAATTAAGGGATTATTTATTTAATTTATTAAAAACCGCCGGCTTATTTTATTGGGCTGTTTCTTTTAAAAATTGCAAATATGATTATGATTGCTTGATTAAAAATGCGCTTGTAAATTTTGATTATTCCAAAGAAAATGAAACCCTATTAAAAGAAATCTTAAACGATATTTATAAATTAAATGCGGATATTTTTTAAAACTAACCAATCAAATTCCAAAATCCCGTTTCCTTGATTTGTTTAGCCAAAAAGTATCTCAAATTCAGATGCTCGGGTTTTTCCAAGTTAAAATCGTCTTTTAGAATTTTATATGCCATATTTCTTGCCGTATGAAGCAAAGGCGCGTCTTTAATAATATCCGCCAAACGAAATCGCATAATTCCGCTTTGTTGTGTGCCTAAAATATTTCCCGGACCGCGCAATTGCAAATCGACTTCGGCAATTTTAAATCCGTCGTTGGTTGCAGTCATCGTTTCTATTCGTGTGCGGGCTTCTTGTGAGAGTTTGTAATCCGTCATCAGAATACAATAGGATTTTTCGGCACCCCGTCCAACCCTTCCACGCAATTGATGCAATTGTGAAAGTCCGAAACGTTCGGCACTTTCTATCAACATAACCGATGCATTGGGAACATCCACTCCTACTTCAATTACAGTAGTGGCAACCAAAACTTGCGTTTCATTGTTTTTGAATTTTTCCATCGCGGCATCTTTTTCTTCCGGTTTCATCCTGCCGTGAACCATTCCTACTTTGAACGGAGTATTTTCGAAAAACTTTTGTATTTTTTCAAAATTATCCGTCAGATTTTCATAGTTCAAGACTTCGCTTTCTTCAATCAACGGATATACCACATAAGCTTGTCGTCCTTTGTCCATTTCGGATTTGATAAACTGAAAAACTTTCAATCGATCTTTTTGATAACGATGTAGCGTCGTTACAGGTTTTCTCCCGGGTGGTAATTCATCAATAATCGATACATCCAAATCTCCGTAATGGGTCAATGCCAAGGTCCGGGGAATGGGAGTTGCGGTCATCACCAAAATATGCGGGGGAATTTGGTTCTTTTTCCACATTTTGGAACGTTGTGCCACCCCAAAACGATGTTGTTCATCGATGATAGCCAATCCCAAATTTCGGAATTTTACTTTATCTTCCAAAACGGCGTGTGTGCCTACCAAAATATTCAGTTCGCCGTTTTCCAAACTCTCGTGAATTATTTTGCGTTCTTTTTGCTTGGTAGAACCGGTCAGTAATGCTATTTTCAACCCCAATGCTTCCGCAAATTTCTTTATCCCTACATAATGCTGTTGGGCAAGAATTTCAGTTGGAGCAATCATAGATGCTTGAAATCCGTTGTCAATAGCCATCAGCATCCCGATAAATGCCACAATGGTTTTGCCACTCCCGACATCTCCTTGCAAAAGCCGATTCATCTGCGCTCCGCTTTTGACATCTTTACGGATTTCCTTTATTACCCGTTTTTGGGCATTTGTCAGTTCAAATGGTAATACTTCTTCATAAAATTTTAAAAAATAATCCCCGATATTTTCAAAAATATGTCCTTTGATTTTCTTTTTTCGATGGATATTTTTTATGAGCAATTGTAATTGTAAATAAAAAAGTTCCTCAAATTTTAAACGGGTTTGTGCTTTTTGCAAGCGGTTGATATCTTGCGGAAAATGTATGTTGAAAAGTGCTTCGTTTTTATCTACCAAATTCAATTCATTGCGAACACTTTCCGGCAAAGATTCTTTGAATTTTAAACCCATTTGTTGAAAGAGCTGATGCATAATTTTTATCCAAACTTTGTTGGTAAATCCTTTTTTTTGAAGCAATTCCGTAGAAGGATAAACGGGTTGCAGCTTTAAAAAAGATTTTTTCTTTCGTTCTTCGAG
>JALSPZ010000247.1 GCA_026985675.1 Flavobacteriales bacterium | reverse complement strand
TATTTTTATAGGACATCTCGGGATTGACCGCCAATTTGCTTTGAACGGTTATAGATGCCGCCGCCATACCGAATCTTGCCATTTTTTCAATATTCATACTCAAAGAATCCGCCAAAACCAAACCGGCTACAAATGAATCGCCGGCGCCAATGGTATTGACAATTTGGGTTGGAATAGGTTTTTTATGAAAAATCATATCTTTTTCACCAAAAACAACACCATCTTTTCCCAGGGTTATAAAAACTTTTTTTATGCCTTTGTCCAAAAAATATTTTACCAAATCATCATAATTATTTTTTTTGACTTCAATACCCGATAGATTTTGTGCTTCAAGTAGATTGGTTTTTAAAATATAAAGTTTATTCAAAATTTTTAAAGATCTTTGGGCTTTGGGACCGGAAACCGTATCCAAAACAAATTTTTTTCTCGGGTATTTTTGAATAATTTTATTTAAAGCTTTTTCGGGATAATTGGTTTCCAGAATCATATAATGGGCGTTAATTTTCTCCGGTAAAACTTTTATTAGTTTCAAAGCATTTTTTTCATTATAAATTTCCATTGCCGAAATACCCAGAGCCAAATCGTTTGAATGATCTAAAATAGCAATAAAACTCGATGCGGTTTGATTTTTAACGACCAAACTCGAAGAAATATTAAGTCCGTTTTCTTGACAATTTTTAATCAAAAATTTACTCAACGGATCATCGCCGAAAAGCGAAGCCAGATGAACATTAAATCCCAAAAGTTTCAGGTTATGAGCAATATTGCGTCCCACTCCACCCGCTGATATTTTCATATCTCCCGGATTGGCATCTTTCATAATTAACTTATGATGGGGATACCCGATAATATCGACATTTGAAGCGCCTAAAACAAAGACTTTCTTTTGTCCTTCCATTATAAATTTGTGTTATTAATTTGCTGTTCATGATTTATTTAGTAAATTTACTAATAAAATTTGAAATAAATAAAACAAAAAAATGACAACTGCAAAATTTCTACGGATTTTTCAAAATAAGTTGAAGCCCATCATAGGGATGATACATATTCAAGCCCTACCCGGAACGCCCGAAAATAAATTATCTCCCGATAAAATCATCGAAAAAGCACTTGAAGAAGCTTTTGTTTACAAAGCCGCCGGCATTGATGCCTTAATGATAGAAAATATGCACGATGTTCCCTATCAAAAAAATTTTGCCGCTCCCGAAGTTACCGCAATGATGGCAATTATCGCACACGAAATCAAACAAAATACGGCTTTGCCTTTGGGGATTCAAATTTTGGCTGCTGCAAATAAGGAAGCTATTGCTGCCGCTTATGCTTCGGGAGCTGATTTTATTCGTGCCGAAGGTTTTGTTTACGGTCATCTCGCCGACGAAGGATATATCGACAGCAATGCGGCAAAACTATTGAGATATCGTAAGCAAATCAATGCAGATATTGTTGCTGTTTTTACAGATATTAAGAAAAAACACAGCTCACATACCATTACATCGGATTTGGATATAGTGGAAATGGCAAAAGCCGCTGAATTTTTCCTGTCAGACGGATTGATAATCACCGGAAGTCATACGGGAGAAGCTGCTGACTTCGAAGAATTGCAAAAGGTCTATGAAAATACCCGATTGCCGGTATTTATCGGTTCGGGGATTAATTTTGAAAATATAGATAAATTTTTTCCTGCTGCCGATGCCTTTATTGTAGGATCTTATTTCAAAAAAGATAATTTGTGGAAAAACGAATTGAAACCTAAAAAGATTAAAGATTTTATGGAGAAAGTGGAGAAACTTAGGACGGAATCAATCTTATCCTAAATAAATTTAACTTTTACTTTTTCCATCGATGAACATTTCGACTTTGCTCAATGGTAACAAAAAATCTAGGCTGACGAGTATTTTTCTAAATTTTTTGTTCATTTCACTAAACTGTCTGAACTCGGTTGAATATTTTTTCTAAATACAACCTTAACGTAACCTCAAACAGCAGACAGTTTTACGTTCCATTCACTTCAAATTTTACGAAAAATCCTCGTATGCCGATAAGGCTAAATTCATTCGCCTGTGAATCTAACACCTAACCCTTAAAAATACACTCAATTCATTATAAATCAGAATATTACTTTTGTTTTAAAAAATATTTAGTACGGAATTGGGACGGAATCTCTAAATTTATAAGACAATTATCCTTTCAAAAATAAAATATTTCGTTTCAATCCCGAATATTTTGTTCTTTTTACGGCTGATTTTCTAAAAATTTCTCTAAAAACATCTTCGGTAATTTCTTCCCAGTCTTGTTTGGTCATATTCAATAAATCCGGATGTGGATTAAAAAATTCTTCCTTATGCGGCAAAGCAAAGCGATTCCAAGGACACACATCCTGACAGATATCACAACCGAATATCCAATCTTGAAATTTTCCTCGCATTTCAACAGGTAATTCATCACGTAATTCAATAGTAAAATATGAAATACAACGCGAAGCATTGAGCATTTTATCCGGTAATATGGCTTCGGTCGGACAAGCATCAATGCAACGGGTGCAACTTCCGCAATGGTCGGTGGTAAAAGGTTTATCGTATGCCAATTCCACATCCAAAATTATTTCGGCCAAAAAGAAAAAAGAACCTTTTTGTTTTTGAATAATCAAACTGTGTTTGCCTTCCCAACCCAAACCCGCTCTTTTTGCCCAAGCTCGTTCCAAAACCGGTGCAGAGTCAGTAAAAACACGGGCTTGTATTTCACCGATATTATCGGTAATAAATTTCAACAATTCTTTGAGTTTGTCCTTCAAAACAAAATGATAATCTTTTCCGTAGGCATATTTTGCAATTTTATAAGTATCGGAGTTTTGTTTTTGTTGGGGAAAATAATTGTAAGCAAGCGAAATAATAGATTTTGCTCCCGGAACTAATTTTGTGGGATCCAAACGTTTGTCAAAATGATTTTCCATATAAGACATTTTGCCGTGATAGCCGTTTTTTAACCATTTTTCCAAACGTGGAGCTTCTTCTTCGAGAAAACCTGCTTGGGCAATGCCAATACTTTCAAAGCCCAATTCCAAAGCTTTGTTTTTGATTGAATATGTAAGCTGTTGTTTGTTCATTGAAAATGCTTAAACCCAAAACTTTTTTAATTTTTTCTCATTTTACTAACCGCAAAGACGCAAAGGACGCTAAGTTTTCGCAAAGCTATAACATCCAGGATTTATTTTTCCTTAATTGATAGCAAAAAACTTTTTTATAATTCTACCCCACAACTTTCTTGGGGCTGGCTGGAAACCAATTTGTATAATTTATCCGCAGGACGAATTTTTTTATCAATTTTTATCGACACGATATCTCCTTTTTTGGCATACAATCCGGGAGCATCATTTACATACATTTCTTCTATATCCATTTCTATAACACCTGTTGTAGGTCCGGTGATTAAAATTTTATCTCCGGTTTTAATATCAAAAGCTTCTACTTTGAATTCCGCCACTTTGGCTTTGGGATAATAATGCCAACCTTTGCCGATATAAATCTTTTTTTGTGTAGCGTGAGAGCCGGGAGTAGTCCATTCGCCCAATTTTCTTCCCAAATAATATCCGCTCCAAAAACCACGGTTGTAAACTTTTGCCAAATCATTAATCCATTTTTCGATTCTATCTTGTGTAAAGCTTCCGTCATACAAAGAATCAATGGCTTCGCGATAAACTCTAATGGTAGTAGCAACATATTCGGGGGCACGTCCCCTGCCTTCGATTTTTAGAACTTTTACTCCGGCATCTTTTACCTGATCCAAGAAATCCAATACCATTAAATCTTTGGGTGACATTATATATTCGTTATCAATTTCCAACTCGATACCGGATTCTTTATCAATTACCAAATAAGGTTTACGGCAATTTTGCTTGCAAGCCCCGCGATTGGCTGATGAATTGTAAGTATGCAAACTCATATGACACATTCCCGAAACCGCCATACATAAAGCTCCGTGTCCAAAAACTTCAACTTCTACCAATCGTCCCGAAGGACCTTTGATTTGTTGTTTTTCAATTTGTTCGGTGATATATTTTACTTGACGCAAACTCAATTCTCTGCTGAGAACCATTGTATCAGCAAAACTTGCATAGAATTTCAGGGTTTCTATATTCGTGATGTTGATTTGCGTAGAGATATGAACTTCCAATCCCGCTTCTCTAGCCATAAACATAACGGCTTGGTCAGCCACAATTACAGCACTAACTCCTGCATCTTTTGCTGCACTGATTAAATTTTTTGCAACTAATAAATCGTGATCATAAACAATGGTATTCAAGGTCAAATAGGTTCTTACGCCATAATGTTGACAACGATTGACAATTTCGGGCAACTCATCTATGGTAAAATTTATACTTGAAACTGCTCGCATATTGAGTTGTTCCACGCCAAAATAAACCGAATCGGCACCATTATCTATTGCTGCTTGCAATGCTTCCCAGCTTCCGGCTGGCGCCATTAATTCCATTTTATCGGACTTTCTCATATCAGCTTAAAATTTTTGCAAAGATAATAACAAACCTTATCTAAAAAGAAGGTGTTTTATAAGCAATCTTTATAATGATTTAAACAAAAATGAATTTATTTTATTGTGGTCTTATAAGCTATATAAACAAAAATTTATTTTTGTTTAATGAAATATAAAATCTTTTAAAATTTTAAATTCCTAAAATTTCTGCATCAATAAAAAAAGTATATTCGACCTTGATTTCATAATCTTGTGTAAGAATTTCATCGGTAACGGTTTTAATGCGAATACTGATTTCATCTTTTTTGACATAATCTTTCAAGTCAATTGTTGTAGTTTCCAGATTTAAAATATTTTGTCTATCATTTGGATGATCATAAATCCAAGCAATTTTTTTCTCAGGTAATCCGTCTGCCGATATATATATTTCTATATCTTTAATAAAATCGAAATTACCTGTAGCCGGTGAAATTATGCTAAGCTTCATTTTTTTTAGCTTTGCTTGTTCTATCAAATCTTTTGAGGTATTATTGTTTTCAAAAACCTGAGAAGATTGTGTTGGAATGGGAGGTGTTGGAATATCAAAAGGAGTATTTATAGGAAGTCCTGAGGGAATAGTAACCTGGGTTTCCATATCCAAATCAAACTGTGTCAACTTATCTATTTTATCACAAGATATGATGCTTATCAAACTAAGTATCAGAATAATAATTTTTTTCATAATTTTGTAAATTAGTGTGTGTCTGAATTGCAAAGATACATATTTTACGGGATAACCGACAATTAACAACCGGATAACAATAGATGAAAGAAGATTTTCTACATTTTATATGGAAAAATAAGTTATTTAATACAAACGCCCTTTTTACAAACAAAGGGGAAGGTTTAACTATTGTCCATCCCGGTTTTCATAATTTGGATAGCGGTCCCGATTTTTTTGATGCTAAAATAAAAATCGGAGATATCACTTGGGTAGGAAATGTGGAAATTCATTCAAAATCATCGGATTGGTATGTGCATAGACACGAAAAAGATCCTGCTTATGATAATGTTATCTTGCACGTAGTGGAGCAGGATGATTTACCGGTATATAATTCCAATAATAATCAAATCCCAACTTTCGTAATTACCAAACATTTGGATTTGCAGTATTTGAAAAATTTCAATAATCTGATAAAAAACAAGTCTATTTTAAGGTGTCAAAACAAACTTAAATCGGTTGATTCTTTTGTGATTATAAACTTCAAATACAAATTATTTTTTGAACGTTTGGAACAAAAAAATGCCATAATCAAAAAATTATTATCAAGAACCCATAATGATTGGAATGTGGTTTTATATAAAACTTTGCTGAAATATTTTGGAGGCACCGTCAATAAAGAAGCGTTTGAACAATTAGCAAATTTATTGCCCTATAAAATTTTTAAAAAATATTCCGATGATCCATTCAAGTTGGAAGCTTTGCTTTTTGGAGTTGGAGGATTGTTGAATGAAAATAAACCCGGAAACCCCAGATATTGTCTGTTGCGAAAAGAATACCGTTTTTTGAAAGCTAAACATCAATTGAGTGAACTTAAATCAAACAGTGTGCGTTTTCATCGTTTACGTCCCATTGGTTTTCCGACTATACGATTAGCTCAATTTGCTATGTTGTATCATCGAATAGAATTTTTATTTGAAAAACTTATGAATATCGAGCATCCGGAAGAAGCTTACGAATTGCTTCAAATAACTGCTGATAAATATTGGGATACGCATTATAATTTTGATAAACTGACCAAAACAAAGAAAAAAACCATTGGAAAAGATTTTATCGATAGAATTTTAATTAATGTGGTAGTTCCTTTAAAATTTGCCTATCAAAAACATTTGGGTTTGGAAAATACCGAAAAAATTGTAGAATTTATAGAACAAATTAAACCCGAAAAAAATCGTATTGTAGATATTTTTCATAAAATTGAATTACATTCGCAAAATGCTTTGGATTCCCAAGCCATTATTCAACTTAACGAAAACTATTGTAAACCGGAAAGATGTTTGCAGTGTGAATTCGGTCAATATATCATTAAAAATTCTTTATAAATGAATAAATTGGAAAAAATAAAATACTTTTTTGTCAAACACGGATTCAATGTTTCCACTCGTATAGCGGATAAATTCGGCATTCGTGTAAATACCGTCCGTTTGTTTTTTATCTATCTATCTTTTGCCACCTTGGGATTATCTTTTATTTTGTATCTAATTATGGCTTTTGCTTTAAGAATAAAAGATGTTTTTATTCAAAAAAGACCTTCGGTTTTTGACTTATGATGAAGCATTTTAGAAACGAACTGATTTTAGCCGCTACTTTATTCATTACACTTGTTCTGACAGGAACTTTGGGTTTTCATTACAGTCAAGATTTTGATTGGATTGACTCTTTGTATATGACAATCATCACCATAACCACCGTGGGGTTCGGAGAAGTGCATCCACTGGACAGCACCGGAAAACTTTTAACTATTTTTCTTATACTTTCAAGCATTATCATTTACGGATATGCCATAACGGTGATTACGGAATATGTAGTGGGAGAAAATATTTTTAAAAAATTAATCCTTAAACGAATGGAAAACAAAATCAAAAAGCTAAAAAATCATAGCATCATTATCGGTTACGGAAGAACCGGTAAGGAAGCCGTAAAAAAACTAACGGATTATAACAAAAAAGTCGTGGTAATTGACTTTAAAAAACCGGAAAATGACGAACTTTTGGATTATGAAAAAGTTTTCTTTTTGGAAGGAGATGCTACCAAAGACGAACTTTTGAGCAAAGCCGGTATTCGGCAAGCAGAAGCACTCATTACAACTATAAATAACGATGCGGAAAACTTATTTGTAGTATTATCCGCAAGGCAGATGAATCCGGATTTGAATATCGTGGCGCGGGTTACATCGGACAAAACGGAAAAGAAAATGAGACTGGCAGGAGCAAACAAGGTTATTTTGCCCGAAGTCATCGGCGGCGAATATATGGCTTCTATGGTTGTAACTCCCGATTTGGTGGAATTTATTAACGCCTTATCCAAAGAAGATACCGGACATAAAACCAATTTGGAAGAAATTCATTTTAGAGATTTACCCAAGGAATATCAAGGAAAATCTATTGCCAATTTGGATTTGAGACGAAAAACCGGCTGCTCGATTATCGGATATAAAACCCCCGAGGGAAAATATATTATCAACCCGTCGCCCGATACAATTTTGGAAAAAGGTTCGGCTATAATCGTTTTGGGACAACCCGAACAAATTGAACAATTAAACGAGCTTTTTCATTTGAAATAGAAAAATTTATTCATCTTCTGATTTTAACAATAATCCGGCAATTCTATCCAAATTGGAAATGATTATATAACCGAAAACAATTGAAAGTCCGGATACCCAAACTGTTTGAATTGGATATAGCATGTGGGTTTTGTCCATACCGCTGCTTAAATAAGGTCTGACAATCAAATAAAAATTATAAATAAATTTCGGAATAGGATAAAGCAATAAATTTAATCCGACAAAAAGAACCGCAAATTCAAACAAATCCTTTTTGTTTAGTCTTTCTAAGGAAATTTCCGAATTTTTTATGGGAGCGTTCCAAGAAAAGATTTTTAAAATATTGTCTTTATAATATAATAAAAGCAAAACTAACCAATAGAAAAAATTCAAAATCAGAATGTTTCGCCGATTATTATTATAAAAAAAATTTTTATCAAAAAAATAAGTGTTTAAAAGATTTGTTATATGTATTGTTTCTTTAATCAAAAAATAAATCAAAAAAAGTTTAATGGTCAAGCGGTATATTTCTTTTAATTTCATAATGGATTATTTTTCAACAAATTTAGGAAAAAATAAATAAAGATTAAAACGGATTATTTTTAGTATTTTTGTAAGGATGAAAAATTTTTTATGCATATTATTTCTAAGCTTTACTATCGGAATTTCCGCTCAAAATCCAGAGTTAGCTCGAAAATATTTTGATGACGGAGAATTTGACAAAGCTGCACAGGAATATCAATTGCTTTACAATAAATTTCCTTATCAAACGACTTATCTTACCCGCTTGATACAATCTTATCAAAAAGCAGGAAAATTTGAAGCGGTGGAAAAACTCATCAAAAAAAAACATCCCGACAAACAACCGCAACTCTATGTTTGGTTGGGCTATAATTATCAGTTACAAAAAGATACGATTAAAGCCAAAAAATATTTTTCAAAAGCTATTGCAAAAGCGCTTCAAAAGAAATTTTATGTCTATCAAACGGGAAATGCTTTTTTGGAAATTTACCGCTTGGATGATGCAATGAAGCTTTACAGGGTAGCTATGAAAAAATTTCCCAAGCAAAATTATCATTTGCAAATGGGACAAATTTATGCCCAAAAAAATA
>JALSPZ010000246.1 GCA_026985675.1 Flavobacteriales bacterium | reverse complement strand
TCTCATATCAATAATTTTTTTTAATGTATTTGTAAATGAAATAAAAAATAGTAAAAGGTAAAATAATCAACATGGAAGTAGCTATGAAAAATGCTTTTATTTCGGCATCAGAATATTCCACATTACAAGAACTGCATGCAAAAGTCAAATATGGAAACACTATCGATAATGTAAGAATTAACTTTTTCATATCCAATAGATTAAATAATACAAAACCGGCCAAAGCAATACGACAAAAAACCAAAATAAACCGGCTGTCCAAGCATAATTTTTGATTTTATGTATATCATCTGATTCTCGAATAACATTATATACAAAGCTCAATAATATCAAGCCGATAAAAACGTGAAAACCATGCAATCCGATAATCGTATAAAAAAATGAAGTAAACAATCCCCTTCCAGTTTTTAAACCAAAAAGTAAGATTCTTACCCATTCGTAACCTTGTATCAGAAAAAATATACTTCCCAATACAATAGTTAAAAGAAATAAAGTGTTTTTATCTTTATTTTCCTCATTTAAATTTTTGAGAAATTTATACAAAGTAAAAGCCGAAAAAAGCAATATCAACATATTACCAAATGTCAGCCAAAACGGTAGGCGCGGCTGATTTGCAGGTGGCCAATCCACTTGTCCTGCTTCGGCTAAAACATAAGCACTAATCAAACCACCGAAAAACATCATTTCGACCACTATAACCATAATGATCCCGATAATACTATTGCTTAACGGTGCTTTTTGAAATGCTTTTTTATCAATTGTCATTTCCATAACTTTATCCTTTTGGAACAACATAACGATGCGTTAATACAACATCGGGATACAAGCCGATGATGAGAAATGCCAATGCCAACAAAGCCAGTCCCAGCAAAATCCATATCAATAGCGGTTCCCATTTCAAGTGCATAAAATACAACAATACTAATGTCCCTTTAATGACTGAAACCGCAAATACTACAAAAAAGATAATCAAAGGATTGTGCAAAAGCGAAGCAACAACCGAAATGGCAAATAAAACCAATAATGAAATATAAACTTTAAGATAATTGGGATGTCCGTGGTAATCGTTTTCGGAAGGCACCACAACTTCGTGTTCCAAACCTTTTGTATAATCTGTATTCATAACAAAAATATTTTTTTAGTGAATTAAATAAATCAAAGGAAAAAGAAAAATCCAAATAATATCAACCATATGCCAGTATAAACCGGCGGCTTCCAAACGATGATAATCTTTTCCTGTTTTGGTTGCATGACGCATCACAAAAAACAATGCCAAAGCTCCACCAATAACGTGTAAACCGTGCAATCCGGTCATTGTATAATAAAACGACCAATACATCGTTTCAATGTGTTTTCCTTCTGCCAATAATTCTTTACCGGGAAGGGTAAATCCGTGCATAATTTCGTGTGTATATTCATAAGTTTTTATTCCAAGGAAAATCAAAGCACAAAGAATGGTAAACCAAATCCACATTTTTACTTTTTCTTTATTTTTGTGAATAGCGGCTTCGTGAGCTTTTACCACGAAATAACTACTGGTAAGCAAAACAAGCGTATTGATAGTTCCTGCAATTACATTGGTGTGTTGAGCCATTTCGCCCCAGGATTCATATTTTAAACGATTCAGAATATACATAACAATCAGACCGCCGAAAACGACGAATTCTCCTGCAATCAAAGTCCAAACAGCCAAGCGTGCTTGTGGAATATTTCTCCAAGATTTTATTGATGTATCCATAGTTGTAAATTATTTTTCGTTTTGTGGTAAAAAGTCCAGTTCTCTATCGGGATGATTGTATTCATAAGGTCCGTGATAAACCACCGGATAAGTTTCAAAGTTACCGTGTGGCGGTGGCGACGAAGTTTGCCATTCCAAAGTGTTGGATTGCCAAGGATTTTCAGAACTCACTTTTTTACCTTTTTTCATTGACCAAAAGAAATTGATGATAAAGATAAATTGTGACAGTATCAAAATAACCGCACTAATGGTAGCAATTTTTCTATAAAGCGGTAAGGGATCTTGCATCAAAAATTCAAACTGACGATAATCGGCAATTCTACGATGTTGTCCTGCCAATCCCAATAAAAA
>JALSPZ010000245.1 GCA_026985675.1 Flavobacteriales bacterium | reverse complement strand
CCAGCATTACATATTGTTGTTTGGCTTCGGAAAAATTGAAACGTTGCATCCAAAAACGGCTGATACCTACCATTACATCAATTCCGTAATTGTCAATATATTCGGTAGTGACCGTATAATTTGAATGATTATATATGGCATAAACCATTGCTCCGTTACGGTGAATTTCTTCAAAAGTGATTTCCCATTCGTTATGACATTCTTCGCCGTTCATCGTAACCATCGGATAGAGTGCCGCTCCGTTTTCAAATCCTAATTTTCGAGCGTTTTCAATGGCTTTTTCCAAGTGATTGTAACGATACAGCAAAAGATTTTCAGCCACTTTTTCACCTTTGGTTGCCATATAAAACGGTAGGCAAAAAGCTTCGGTATCCCAATAAGTGCTTCCGCCGTATTTTTCACCGGTAAAACCTTTGGGTCCGATATTTAGGCGAGAATCTTCGCCGGTATATGTCTGATTGAGTTGAAAAATATTAAAACGAATCCCTTGTTGGGCACTCACATCTCCTTCGATTTCAATATCGGAAGTTTGCCATATTTTTTTCCATTCTGTTGCTTGTTGTTCCAAAAGTTCAAAAAAACCTTTTTTGTCGGCTTCTACTAATTTTTCTTGCATTACCGCTTGAAGCCGTTCATAAGGAACATTCATCGTTTGGGTATATCCCCCGAATTTTGTAAGGGTCAAAACATCTCCTTTCTTTACTTCAAACGGATGATAATGGGCAATTTTTTTATCCGTTTTTTCAATGATGGGTTTGCTATTTATTTTTTGATGATTTTTCTCAAAATGATACAGCATTCCCGTGCATACACCAAAATTTGTTTTTAAGGTTTCGGAAATTATATATGCTTGATTATCAAAAGTTTGTAAATCATTTATTTTCCAAAAATATTCGTCATAATTGGCATCTTGATTATGAATGCCGGCATCTATATAAGGTGCAATCTCAATCAAACCGTCAAAATTTATCGCTTGAACGGAATAACGGATGGCTCCCACTTCTTTGATTTTCATACTCAAAAACCGAAAAGTTTCCACAGCAACAACACTTCCGTTTTTCATTTCGACCAAAAATTTACGAAACAGCCAGCCCTCTTGCATATTCAATTCTTGATAATAATCTTTTACAGTCGCTTTGTTCAAGTCCAAAGTTTCGCCGTTTATTTTGATATGAATTCCTATCCAATTGGGCGCATTCAAAACTTTTGCAAAATATTCGGGATAGCCGTTTTTCCACCAGCCGACACGTGTTTTGTCGGGATAATAAATTCCTCCGATATAACTTCCTTGCAATGTTTTGCCGCTAAAATCCTCTTCAAAATTGGCTCTTTGTCCCATATATCCGTTTCCCAAACTAAAAATGCTTTCCATAGCTTGTGTTTGTTCGGGAAGATATTGATCAATAATTATCGACCACTCGGAAGGAAGTATATGATGATTAGTTTTCATTCAAATTTAATTTTTTATTATTTTTTCAATAAATTCAGGACTTAATTCGGCGGTTGAAGCCAAATTGAAATCTGCGTTTTTCAAATGTTTTCCAATGGCAATTGCCGTCATATTTGCTGTTTTTGCCGCATCAATTCCCGCTTGCGAATCCTCAATAACAATACAATTTTCGGGCTTGATATTCATTTTCTTTGCCGCTATCAAAAAAACTTCGGGGTCGGGTTTGGCTTTGCTGACATCGTTACCGTCAACAATGGCGGTGAATAGTTCGGTTATTCCCAATTGATTTAGTATTTTCCTCGCATTTTTACTAGCCGAACCCAAAGCAAAAGGGATTTCAAATTGATGTAACCAAAGTAAAATATTAGAAATTCCCGGAAGCAAATCCTTAGCATTCAATTTCTCAATTGATGCAAGATAATTTTCATTTTTTTCTTGAAGTAATTGGGATTTCTTTGCTTCGGAAAGTTCTATTTTTCCTATATCCAACAAGATATCCAGTGATTTTACTCTGCTGACGCCTTTTAATTTTTCGTTGTCTTTTTCGGTAAAATCAAAACCCAAATCATCGGCAATTTTTTTCCAAGCCAAATAATGATATTTAGCCGTATCGACGATAACGCCGTCCAAATCGAATATAATTCCTTTATTTTT
>JALSPZ010000244.1 GCA_026985675.1 Flavobacteriales bacterium | reverse complement strand
TACTTTTTCTCCCCTATCAACAATAGAAATAATCCGCTCGATATAGTGAGACATCCAAGCCGGTTCTTTTCCGTTTTCGTATCTTGGCAATACTTTTCCGCCAAAGGCAAAAATTTCAGGATATTTTCGGGTGTAGAATGCTATTTTTGAAATATAATCTTTACGGGCAATGGCATCGTCGTCTATAAAGGAGACATAATTTCCTCGGGACAATTCAATTCCTTTATTCCGTGCATACGATAAACCTTGATGGGTTTCCAGAGCTGTTATAATATTAAAATCAGGATATTTTTGTTTAAAATTTTTGATAATTTCCGAAGTATTATCGGTTGAATTGTTATCCACCACAATAATTTCATAGTTATTTTTATCAAAATCTTGACGGATGAGACTTTCCAAAGCTCTTCCCAAAAGCTTGTCTCTATTGTATGTGCAAACGATAACGGAAAGAAACATTTTTTATAGTTTAGCCCAAGGAATACGCAATAAAACCAATAGAAAAGCCAATCCGTAGAAGATGATAATATCCATCCATTTTCGTCTGCTGTCTTGTACTTTTTTCAATCGATTGTAACCGTAATACAAAATTAAAAAAGCAATGATCATCATAACGGGGTGTTCCATAACAATCAACCGGTCGGGAGCGGACTTCATATATTCTCCGAAATGTCCTTCTTTAATTCCTTGAAAATAATCGGATGTGAAATATACTGTTAATCCTAACAAAATCTGTATTTCAAAAACTATCCAAGTAAAAGTCGCCAAACGAAAATCCGTTGAAAAATTGAATTTATTACCTGAAAAAAGAGAATAAACCGCTTTGACAATTATAGTTATTAGCATTATCAAAAGTAAATATGCCCAATAATGATGAAGAAATTTTAGCATAACAATTTAAGTTTATTAATTTGTTACAGCAAAGATAAGGAATAAAAAACGCTTTGAAATAATAACTTTAAAAAATAAAATTATGATACCGATAAGTTTTCCTTATCTTTTAGATTTAATAAAAATTTCATCGTATCCACCCCATCGGCATAGTCCCAAAGTTCGGGTTGCTGGGTTTTACCAAAAGGTATTTCTCCAGGAATACCGGCTTTGGAAACAACGGCTTGTATTTTATCTTTATCTTTTGCCAATATTTTTTTTACATCATCCAAATTATCATAAAATTCATAAAATAATGTGCCGATAGGTGATGCGTAATGAGTATCTTCTTTGAGCAAAACCAATCCGTTATCCAATAAGCTATTTCGTTCGTGTGCATCGGTTGACATCAAATATACCGCTTTATTATAATCATAATTATTGGCATATTTACGGTAATTAATCAAGTCTTTATATTTTAATAAGGCTTTGAAAAGTTTATTAAAATCATAATTTCTCGGGACAAAAATTTTGGATACGTTTCTACAACCCAATCCGAAATATCGCATAATATCATCGGCTAAATTTTCTAAATCTTCTGCTGTTTCATCTCCTGTTAATACGGCAACGGAATTTCTGTTCTTTCGTATAATATGTGGATATTTTCCAAAATAGTATTCGAAATATCGCGCCGTATTATCACTTCCGGTGGCAATCACGGCATCAATATCTTTGAGCTTATCCTCTTCAAAACTGATTAATTTTTCAAATTCCGGATTTGATTTAATAAGAAATTTAGCCAACACGGGCAACAATTGCTTATCATTCGACGAAAGTTTGGCTTTTATTTTGTTTCCGGACATTATAGTTGAAAGAAAATCATGAAAACCTACCAATGGAATATTTCCTGCCATTATCACGCCTATATTTTTCGAAGGAGTTTTGTCAGAAAATTTATAAAGGGATAACCATTTCTCAATTTTTTCAGGTTGTAAAGCTTCCGCCCAAGAAGCCAAGGCATAACGTATATTTTCAGGTGTAAACCAAGGGTTTTGTTCTTTGGCATATTTAATAATATGGCTGATAACATCCAAAAAAGGCTCATTATTCTTAACTGACGAATCCTTAACAATTTTATTCTTTTTAAATTGATTTAAAAATTTTCCCAGTTCAATCAAAGATTTTTTTCGTTCATTTATTGTCATTAATAAAAATGGTATTATATTTGTGAGCAAAATTAA
>JALSPZ010000243.1 GCA_026985675.1 Flavobacteriales bacterium | reverse complement strand
ATCAACATACAAGACGTATTGAAACGACTCGGTATAAGCGAGATTAATTCCGGCGTATCCACCGGAACGCAATGGTTTGATACCGAAGGAAAAATAAACAAATCATATTCACCGGTAGATGGCAGTTTAATCGCTTCGGTCAAAACCGCTACTATGGACGATTATGAAAAAGTTATCCAAACCGCACAAAAAGCTTTTAAAGAATGGCGTATGACACCGGCTCCCGTAAGAGCGGAGGTCATAAGACAAATAGGAAATGCTTTGCGTGATGCCAAAGAAGACTTGGGAGCTTTGGTAACTTGGGAAATGGGAAAAATCTATGTGGAAGGTCTCGGAGAAGTTCAGGAAATGATAGATATCTGTGATTTTGCCGTAGGACAAGCTCGAACAATGAACGGATTTAATCTGCAATCCGAACGTCCCATGCACCGTTTGATGGAACAGTATCAACCGCTTGGGATTGTAGGAATTATCTCTTCATTTAATTTTCCCGTAGCCGTATGGATGTGGAATACGGCGCTTGCCATTACGGCGGGAGATGTTGTGGTGTGGAAACCTTCGTCTAAAACTCCGCTTACGGCAATTGCTTCTCACAAAATTATAGAAAAAGTATTGAAAGCAAATAATGTTCCCGAAGGTGTTTTCAATTTAATCATCGGACGTTCGTCGGTGATGGGAGATAATTTCTTGGATGATAAACGTATCCCTTTGATTTCCATGACGGGTTCTACCGCCGTAGGAAAAAGAGTAGGCGAACGAGTAGGAAAACGTTTGGGAAAAACCATTTTGGAATTGGGAGGAAACAATGCCGTTATCGTTACCCCCAAAGCAAACTTAAATATGGCATTGATGTCAACGGTTTTCGGAACGGTTGGAACGGCAGGACAACGTTGTACTTCCACCCGTAGAATTATCATTCATGAAGATGTGTATGATGAATTTAAAAATAAAATGATAAGTGCTTATGAAAAAATCAAAGAACGCATAGGCAATCCTTTGGATGAATCTACATTAGTAGGCCCTTTGCATGACATACATGCCGTTAATCAATTCAAATATGCCATAGAACAAGTGCAAAAAGAAGGCGGAAAATTAATCTATGGTGGAGAAATTTTGGAAGGACCCGGATTTGAAACCGGAACTTATGTAGTGCCTGCTATTGCAGAAGCCGAAAATAATTTTGAAATCGTTCAGGAAGAAACTTTTGCTCCAATCGTATATTTGATTAAATATTCAGGAGATGTTGAAAATGCCATTGAGATAAACAATGATGTTCCGCAAGGACTTTCTTCTGCAATCTTTACACAAGATATGCAAGAAGCTGAGAAATTCTATTCCGCTATGGGATCGGATTGCGGTATTGCCAATGTAAATGCCGGAACTTCCGGTGCGGAAATCGGAGGAGCTTTCGGTGGTGAAAAAGACACGGGTGGCGGACGTGAATCCGGTTCGGATGCTTGGAAAGCTTATATGCGACGTCAAACGACAACTGTCAATTACAGCTCCGATCTGCCTTTGGCACAAGGAATTAAATTTGATTTGGATTAAATTTTCAATTGAAATTAAATAAAGGGGCTGCCGGATTTTCCGGCAGCCCCTTTATTTCTTATAAAAGTATATTATTTTTTAAATTTTATAAGTAATTTTTGGTGATTACCCCCGGAATCAGTATCTTCAAGATAAATATATAGATTATTTTCATCTAATTTTTCAATTTTAAAATCCGTATTATTAGTATTTTTGGTGTGCTTTTTAGAATATTTTGTATCTAATATAAGTTTTGGAATAACTGTACTACTTTCCTCAGTTAGTCTCAAAACATCCGGATTACCGGAAATTAGTTGCCAACTACCGTATTCATCAAGATAATCGTTATCATAAACAAAATAATCTTTATTAACAGCAAAAAGCAGTTTCCATTCTGACATATCAACTACCGTATCTTGCACATCATTGATATAAAGGGTTCTGTCCACCCCTAACCATTCATGGGCAGTTAATAATTGTTCCTTTGTGGGCTCGTCCACCGGACATTCTTTCTTGCATGATGTTGTATTGGCGATTGAAGTAACTAGCAAAATTGTCAACCATAAAAATTTTGTGTTTTTCATAAGTGTAATTTTTATTGATTTATTACACAAAATTAAAACATCGATTTAAGTATATTAGTTGAGAATTTGTATAATACATTGTATAATATATAAAGTGTTTAAATAAGTTTATGATTACTTTTTCAAGCTTTTTATTTTTTTCTTTTTTTGCAATTTAGGTTTTGTTTTTCGTATCATAGCATCCACAACATTTGTAAATTTTATAGTAATATAATTATCGTCTTCGGATATACTCAATTTCCATTCGGGAATTTTTCTAAAATTATATTTGGAATAAATATTTTCCATTTGTGTCAATTGCTTGGGCAGATTAAATATTTTAGGGTCCGGTTTAAAAACAAATTCCTGACCTTTATATACTACCACTATGGATTGTATTTGCTCATAAGTATAACCTTCGGGTTGTAACAACTTTCCATTTTTTTTATCCAAAATATTGACTTTCAAATAATCGGCATTATTTGTTTCTACATAAATATCCAAAGGTAATTTTTTCGCTTCGGTTTTGTAATGATTGTAAAAGATTTTCAAATCAACCGGCTCGTGTTTTTTCTTAATAATTTCCAAATATTTGGGAATGGAATATTTGTATAAATCTTCTATCTCTTTATAAGCCAATTTTTTAATTTGCGGATAAAGTTCATTGGTAACCATATAATCCAGTTTTCCATTTTTTATTTTTTTCAATATCCTTTTTAATTCGGCTTCCGGTTGATGTTCATAATGATATTTGATCTGATTCAAAATATGTTTTCGCATAAATTTGAATTGATGGTCAATATTCCATTGAAAATATTCATAATCTTCGGGATTATTGATTTTTAATCCGTATGCTTTGAAATAGTTATCGATATTATTTGCCACACTGTCTTGGGCTTTCCATAAAATAGTGTCCAAAACCAAATGCGGATAAGTATATCTGATAAACTCATTTGCATAAGCTTTTTGCTTTTTGGATTGAGCATAATTATTTAAACTTGCTAATAATAAAAGTATTAGAATAAATTTCTTCATAAATCAGAATAAATTTTGTTTTTTAAAATAATTGATAATCGCTTGTTGCATTAGTTTTTTTTGATCTTTGGGACTCTTAACCGGAATATTTTTAATTTTTTTATAATGAGGCCAACCTTCTGCATCTATTTTTTCAAATTGGTAATATCCGTAGGGTTCCAGTAATTTACATGTAGCAATATGCATCAGATTTACTTTTTCATCTTTGGAATATTGTTTTTTTACTTTGCCCAATTCCTGTATCCCTATAAGAAACAAAATAACATCCATTTCGGGCTCTTCACCATCGGTAAAATTTTGTTTGAAAAAATTAAGAACTTTATTCCACTGCTCTTCCATAAACTTAAAATGATGTTGAAATATTAACGGTAAAACCTTTACTGGGCGGGACATAACGACAAACACCTCCTACACATAATAACCCTCCTCTTTGACGTCCGTAGCTCAAACCCAAACGTGTTCGTTCGTGTGTATAATTCATTCCCAGATTAAAATAATGTATTTTCTTATCCTCATTTCCATAATTATACATATCGGTAGCATATGCACTGAATGACTGACTAAAATAGTATTCCAATGTTGCAGCCGCCCAATTCCTAAAATCTTGTCGGGTGTTCAAATGTTGCAATTCCAAACGCAAGGATTGTTTGTTGGCAAATTTGTGTTCTACATCTCCCACAAGGATACCCGCATAAACGGTTTCCCCTTCACCTTCCAATTTTAATTTATTATAAATCAAATCGATATAACTTAATACTATTTTGGTTCGTTTGTTTAATTTTTTTCTGATTTCCACATTAAAATCCTGAAAATACAACTCACCGGGCTTGGCAAAATCAGCTCGATAAATTTTCTTGTCATAATCAAATCTTGCATTAAGTCCGTGCCATCTGGAAAAATTTAAAGCGATTTTGGTGCCATATTTTCCTCCCAAAAAAGTTTTTCTTTTGATACGGAAAAACAAATCGGCTTGTCCGCCTATTTCTCCGACTTTTTCTTCTCCGAAGGAAATTCCAGGTTGTGCTTGATAAACATAAATATTAGCTAAACTGAAATCGTGTTGTTTTGCCAAACCGGGGATAAAATTCATCACTCCGGTATTAAAAGAATTTCCTTCCAGCAGTCTTTCGGAATACATTTGAATATTTTCCAAACGTCTGAAAGTTGCATTAAATCCTATTCCTTTTTTGGCATATCCGAAATTGAGTAGCCAAGCATTTCCATCAAATAAAACCTGATCCAGCAAAACATTATTGGATGCACGCGCATCCGGTTCTTTGTAAACATATTCAAAATTTGTATAAAAATTATTTGTATCCAAACTCAACCTCGATGAAAAACTTCCCACATAAGGTTTTAAATCGGGATTAACACTTTGAGATTCTTGATAACGATTTACATAACTAAAACCGGCATTGATATTAATATCTTGATAATCAATCAATTTACTTAAAGATATATCGGTATTGATTCCGCTTAATGTGCTTTCGGAAAGTTTAAAATTTATTCGTTGATTTCCCGTAAAAGCGGTTATATCTCCGATATCATCTATTTTATATTTTACTCGGATTCCCCGAACGGAATTATTGATACCCAATTGCCTGTCTTCCCAACTCCTAAATACCAAACCACTTCCAAATTGATCATAAAAATATCCTGCCGTAACATCCCAATTATTTTTTTTCAACTGAACATAATAAGTAGCTAAACCATTTCCTTTCAAGTCAGGACTAAATCCCAAAAGTGCTTGCGGAACAAAAGCTTCATATTGTATCCCCGCTTTTAAAAAATCATAAGAATAATTTGCCGAAAGATAATTCATTGCTCGAAATTTATCCGAAGGAGCTGTAATATTGGTAACATCGTCGTTTTGATAATATTGAAAATATGCTTCGTAACCACCATAAAAATGTCCTTTTTGGGCAAAAACAAAAATAAGATTAAGACTTATAAATATAAAGGAGAATATTTTTTTCATAAAAGACATTTTTTACTTATTTTGAAATAATTTCATAAACATCATCTTCTCCACCTGCACTATATCCGGAATGTGTATATACAATTTTTCCGTTTTTGATTATGACCATATAAGGAACACTGGCAATATTAAAAGCTCTTCGCAATTCGTTGTTATAATCTCGATAAATTTCATAGTCCCAGGCTTTTCCATTGACTAGGGGTTTAATTCTTCGAGCGGTCCGGTCGTCATCCACCGAAATAGCAATGAGTCTAACTCCAGTTTCATCTTGCCAGTCGGGATATACTTCACTAATGGCATCCAATTCGTTGATACAAGGCACACACCAAGTAGCCCAAAAACTGACAATCACAGGTTTATCTGATTTAATAATATCCTGAAAATCAACTTTTTTACCATTTATATCGGTTATAGTTGCCGAAGGAATTTCTTGTGAAAATGTTTGGTAAAATCCTAAAAATATTAAGGAAATAATAAATAATTTTTTCATAGGTTGTTTGTTTTTTAAATGACATATTTCAAAGATTGTTCCAAAATGTTTTGCAGCAAAAATAAGTTTTTTTTTATTAGTTTGAATATTAATTTTATAAACGTATTATTGTTTAAAAAATTTCAAAAAAAGATATAAGGATTATAAGCTCATATTTTTTCCTTAATTTTGCTAACGGATTTATAAATCAATTTTTATGCAAAAAACAATTTTAATTTTCTTTTCCATATTATTTATCTTTTTTTCTAATGGGTGTAAATCAAAAAAGACACAAATTAAGGAAGAATACGATTTAATTGAGAAAAAAGATAAAAAAGCTAAACATAAACCCACCTTGGCAGAAATTTTTGCTGAAACCATCACGATTGACGATTTGGATTATCACGTATACAATTTATCCGCCGATACTATGCGTGGACGATATACCGGAAAAAGGGGAGATAAAATGGCGGCAAATTATATAAAAGATTTTTTTATTGATCAACAGATTTTGTTCCCTTTGGAATTGGAAGGATATATGCAAAAATATACCGCTACGGAAAATAACCTGCCCAAAGTAAGTTTTGAAACCGATGTATCCAAATACAAATTCGGAGAAGATTTTATTTCTTTTTTTCCACACGATGATATCAGTATCTCTTCCGATTATATCATTTTTGCAGGTTACGGTATCGAAGATCCTCGTTTTAACGATTATGCCTATCGAGATGTAAAAAATAAAATTGTTTTAATCCGTGGAGGAGAGCCCAGAGACCGTTACGGCAATTATATCATATCGGGAGGGAATCGCCCTTCGCAATGGTCGGAAGATCCAATCCATTCGTATATTTTAAAAAGAAATGCAGCAATGAAACACGGTGCTAAGGTTCTGCTAATTTATGATCCGGCAAATGCAGAATATTTTTGGAAAAATTTCGAAAAAAAATTCAAATCACGCAAATTGAGTGTTTCGGTAAAAAAAGATTCGGTTTACGACTTTTTTATCAGCAAAAAAATTTTTACGGACTTAACCGGTTATGATAATCCGGAAGAAATGGATTATACACGCAAAACACGTAAACTAACCGTGCCTGTAAAAATGAAATATATCAATAACAGTGAAATTGTTGAATCACAAAATGTTCTTGGAATCATTGAAGGAGCCAAATATAAAGATGAATATATTGCAATCATCACACATTACGACGGACAAGGGGTTAGAAATGGGGAAATATATCCAAGTGCCAATGATAACGCTTCGGGTGTGGCGGCATCATTTGAAATTGCAGAAGCATTTAGAGCTGCTATTGATTCCGGATTTGTTCCGAAAAGAAACATTTTATTTATCAATTTTTCCGGTCACGAACAAAACGAATTAGGAGCCAAATTTTATATTGAGCATCCGGTTGTACCGCTGGACAAAACCATTGCCGTAATCGAGCTACACATGTTGGGACGTTTGCCGCAAGATGACGAAATTACGGATTTTTATAAATTACATATTTCATTTGACGGCTTTCAACCCGATGGCTTTAAAAAGGGTGTAAATGATGTTTTAGCTTATAACAAGCATATGAATGTTTTTTATAATGATGATTATGATAATTCGGATTATACCGTTTTTAAAAAGAAAAAGGTCCCGGTAATTTATTTTCACGGAAAGACTTTTCCCGATTATCATAAACCGTCAGATACTCCTGATAAAATAAGTTATGAAATTTTACAAAAACGAACACAATTTATTTTTCAAATTATATGGAAAATAGTCAATCAAAATAAAATATAAAAAATTAAAACGATGAAAAAAGAGATTTTGGAAAGGGCAAAAGTTTGGACAAAAGCCCCCTTTGATCAATCAACTACAGAGCAAGTTCAAGAACTAATGGCAAATGATCCCAAAACATTGGAAGAAAGTTTTTATAAAAATTTGGAATTCGGAACCGGTGGAATGCGTGGAATTATGGGCGTTGGAACCAACCGTATCAACAAATATACTTTGGGAAAAAACACCCAAGGACTGGCAAATTATATCAATAGAGTTTCCAATAAGAAAGAAAAAAGTGTAGCGATAAACTATGATGTCAGACACAATAGCCAAAATTTTGCAAAAATTGTAGCCAATGTGCTTTCTGCCAATGGCATTAAAGTTAATTTGTTTAAAGAATTCCGTCCTACACCCGAACTCTCATTTGCCGTTAGATATTTAGGCACAGATGCGGGCATTGTATTAACCGCTTCTCATAATCCCCCTGAATACAACGGATATAAAGTGTATTGGTCGGACGGAGCACAAATTGTTCCCCCGCAAGACAAAGAAATTGTTGATGAAATCAATAAAGTAAAATTTGATGAAATCAAGTTTGAACCTAATGAAAATTTGATTGAATATGTGGGCGAAGACTTGGACAATGCCTTTATCAAGGCTTCGGTTGCACATGGAACTTTTGATGCTCCCGACAGAAAGAATATCAAAATTTTATTTACACCCTTACACGGAACATCCATAACATTGATGCCCAAAGCTATGAAAGAAGCAGGGTTTACGAATTTTCACATCGTGGAAGAACAAGCAAATCCCGATCCGGAATTTTCAACCGTAAAATCTCCTAATCCCGAAGAACCGGAAGCTTTTACCATTGCCCTTAAAAAAGCCGATGAAATAGGCGCCGATATCATCTTGGCAACAGACCCCGATTCCGATAGAATTGCCGTTGCCGTTAGAGAACCCGATGGCAAAATGCGTTTACTCAATGGAAATCAGACCATGGCAATGATGGATGCTTTCTTGATAAAAAAATGGAAAGAAGCCGGAAAATTAAACGGCAAACAATTTATCGGTTCTACAATTGTTTCAACCGATATGGTGAAGAAAATCGGAGCTGCTGATAATGTAGAGGTTAAAACCGGTTTAACAGGGTTTAAATGGATTGCCAAAATGATCAGAGAAGCCGAAGGAAAACAAGATTTTATCGGTGGTGGTGAAGAAAGTTTCGGGTATATGGTCGGCGATTTTGTGAGAGATAAAGATGCCATAACTTCGGGACTTTTGGCTGCAGAAATTGCTTCCGAAGCAAAATCAAATAACAGCTCTTTCTTTGAAGAATTGCTCAAACTCTACCAAAAATACGGATTTTATAAAGAAGGATTGGTTTCGTTGGTTAAAAAAGGTATTGAAGGCAAACAAATCATCGACCAAATGATGGTAGATTTTAGAGAAAATCCACCCAAAAATTTCGATGGTTCTCCAGTAATTAGAATAGAAGATTATAAAACTTCCATTGCAAAAAATCTTGAAACCGGAGCAGAAGAACCTATCAGCGTAGAAAAATCCAATGTATTGATTTTTTATACAAAAGACGGAAGTAAAATTGCCGTTCGTCCCAGCGGAACCGAACCTAAAATCAAATTTTATTTTAGTGTTCATAAAGCTTTAAATGATATCAAA
>JALSPZ010000242.1 GCA_026985675.1 Flavobacteriales bacterium | reverse complement strand
AATATTATTCTTTTTGTAATGATAGGAATGGAGCTCTTGATTATCGATTTTACTCCCAAGTTTATGATCACCGGACTTTTAGCCATTTTGATAGTGTTAATCAGTCGTTATTTGGCAATCAAACCGCTTTTAAAATATTTCGAAAGAAAAATAAAATTTATCCCCCATACCGATTTTATTATGACTTGGGGAGGATTAAGAGGAGGTATTTCTATTGCTTTGGCTTTGAGTTTGCCGGCTTATCCTTACAAAGATTTAATTTTGGTTTTGACTTATATGGTAGTTATTTTTTCAATTTTAATACAAGGATTAAGTTTGGAAAAACTCGTAAAAAAATTAAAAAAAGAAACACCTGAAAATATAGAAATGTCTTAAATAAATAACAATGAAATATTTGGATATTGACAAATTTGCAACGGTCATCAATTGTATGGATGGACGCACACAATTGCCCGTTTTGGAATGGATTATAGAAAATTATGATATAGATTACCCCGATATGATTACCGAAGCCGGTCCCATAAAAATACTAGCCGAAAACAAACCGAAAGCCCTGATTGACGCTATAAAATATAGAATGGAAATTTCTATTAACAAACATCATTCACGACATATTTTTGTCGTAGGACATTATGATTGTGCCGGCAATCCCGAAAAAAAAGCCGTGCAAATCAAACAAATCAAAAAAGCTATCAAACGTATAAAAAAATGGAATTACGATTTGGACGATATCGTCGGTCTATGGGTAGATAAAAATTGGAAAGTAAAAAAGATAAAATTATGAAATATTTATACTCGTTTTTTCTAGGAATTTTATTGGTTTCTTGTGGAAGTCAGCAAAAAATTGCTTACAAAAAAAGTATTTTTGACGAACGTGAAAAACAATTGATTTTGTCCGGCAAAGCCAACGAACCTATGCGGGTTTGGTTAATTACCGATAAACAAGATTCTATTTTGCTTAGAACCCCTAGCAAATCTTTTAAGGTAAATCCCAATGATACTTTATTACAATTTTTTTCCAAGCGTTTATTGGCTACCGTAAAAGATTCTGCCCACAGAGGTGTGGGAATTGCCGCTCCACAAGTCGGGATACTCAAACGTATTATTTGGGTGCAACGTTTGGATAAGCCCGGCGTGCCTTTTGAAGTTTACTATAATCCGGTCATCACACAATATTCCAAACTTAAACAGGATGTTCCCGAAGGTTGTTTGTCCATCCCCGATTTTCGTGCAACGACAACCGACCGTTCTTATGCCATATTTTTTCAATATGATAATCCGAAAGGCGAACATAAATGCGAAATGGTGGAAGATTTTACAGCTGCCATTTTTCAACACGAAATCGACCATCTGAACGGTATTTTGTTTATTGACCATTTGATGAAAGAAATCAAAAAAGGAAATCGCCATCCGGTAAAATAGTTTTTGTCTTATTCACGAAATAATTTACCTTTGTATTTTTATTTTAAACTTAAAAAAATGTATAGAACACATACTTGTGGAGCGTTAAGAAGTAATCATATCGGGCAAACCGTTACATTAAGCGGTTGGGTGCAAAAAATAAGAGATTTGGGATCGGTTGTTTTTGTCGATTTGCGTGACAGATACGGCATTACACAACTTTCTTTTAATGAAGAGAACAAAGAATTATTGGAAAAAGCCAAAAAACTCGGACGCGAATTTGTCATTCAAGCCAAAGGAAAAGTTATCGAACGTGCCAGTAAAAACAAAAAAATACCCACAGGTGATATAGAAATTTTAGTAGAAGAACTCAATATTTTAAATGAAGCCAAAATTCCCCCTTTTACCATTGAGGACAAAACCGATGGAGGCGAAGAATTGCGTATGAAATATCGTTATTTGGATATCCGTCGCAATCCTGTTAAAAACAATTTGATATTTCGCTCCAAAGTTACGCAATTGGTAAGAAATTATTTGGCAAACGAAGGTTTTATCGATGTAGAAACGCCGTATTTAATCAAATCGACACCCGAAGGAGCAAGAGATTTTGTCGTGCCTTCGCGTATGCATCCGGGACATTTTTATGCACTTCCGCAGTCGCCACAGACTTTTAAACAACTGTTGATGGTTGGAGGAATTGATAAATATATGC
>JALSPZ010000241.1 GCA_026985675.1 Flavobacteriales bacterium | reverse complement strand
TTAAATTCTACTACACAAAAATATTTTAATTTCAAAAAAATAAATCTATTTTTTTGTGCTTGTTATCAAACTTCAAATTTACGGATTTTTTCCGGACAAATTTTATTTTTGGAAAAGTTTAAGAAAAACCTTTTTCACTTTTAAAAAATTTTCACAACTTTATAAATTTCTTAAAAATTTTATTATATTTTTTCTTAAATTTACAAAGAAAAATTCCAAACCTTTTCCAATGAAAAAATTATCCAAACCATCGCTATTTTTTATATTTAGTTTGTTAATTACTTTTTCCTGTAAACATTCCAAAAAAAAATTAACCAAACCGGATAGTGCTTTTACAACATACATCGAAGCATATACCTCCGGCATAATTTCCAATGCAGACGAAATCATCATTCGCCTAACACACGAAAACAAAGCTAAAAAAGGAGATGAAATAAAAGACAATCTCTTTGAGTTTACGCCTTCCATCAATGGAAAAACTTATTGGAAAGATCCTGCCACAATCGCTTTTAAACCGGATGAAAAACTTCCGACAGGAACCCGATATGAAGCTATATTTCATCTGGGAAAAATAGAAAAAGTCCCTGCAAAACTTCAAAATTTCGAGTTTGAATTTCAAACCAAATCACAAGATTTTGATATCACTTTTCAAGGAATACAAGCCACCAATAAACAAATGACTCGAAACAGAATTGCCGGAAAAATTACAACAGCGGATTATGCCAATAACAACGATATAGAAAAAATAATCAAAGCTACGCAAAACGGAAAAATTTTACCTGTTACTTGGTCGCATAACTCCGATTATAATCTACATACTTTCACTATCGACCAAGTAGTAAGAAACGATAGACCCGGTGAAGTAATTATCGAATGGAACGGAGAACCCATCGGAGTTAAAAGAAAAGGAATTAAAAAATTTGAAATTCCTTCGTTAAGCGATTTTTCTTTGATAAATTTGGAAATTATCAGTGAACCCGAGCAAAAAATAATTCTGCATTTTTCCGACCCCATCAGTAAAAAACAAAATATAAACGGATTGATATATTTTAAAAGCGGAACCCCCGTCCGATTATCCAAAGAAGGTAATAATGTCAATTTGTATCCAAAACAAACTATAATCCAAAACGATACGCTGATTATCGGTAGAAGTGTCAGGAATACTTTGGGTTATCGGTTAAATAAGAATTATATTAAACCCATTAGATTTCAACGCATCAAACCTGCAATAAAAACAGTAGGAAAAGGCGTAATTATGCCCGTTGCCGATAAAGTTAAATTTCCGTTTATGGCGGTAAATCTTAAAGCGGTAAATGTCAAAATTATTAAAATTTTCAGCAACAATATTCACCAATTTTTCCAAGTGAATCAATTTAACGGCAATAATCAACTGGCAAGAGTTGGACGTGTAATTTACTATGATGAAGTTCCTTTACTTTCCGATCAAAAAATTGATTACGCCAAGTGGAATACTTTTGCGTTGGATTTATCCAAAATGATTTCCGTTGAGCCCGGCGCTATCTATCGCGTGGAAATTGATTTCAAAAAACATCAATCATTGTATAATTGTGCCGACAATACAAGTGATAATACCGGAAAGAAACCTGAAATCGACCTCTCCAAATATGATGGACCGAGTTCAGGTTATTATTACTACGACGATGAAAACGAATATTACTATTCCGACTATGATTATCGCGAAAAAGACAATCCTTGTTCCAACTCCTATTATTACCTAAGTAGCCGAAAAATAAAACAAAATATTTTAGCATCCAATTTGGGAATTATAGCCAAAGAAGATACCGATAACACCTTAAATATCAGCGTTACCGACTTACTTACAACCAAAAGTTTAAGTGGTGTAAAAATAGATATTTACAATTATCAAAAACAAAAAATGGCTTCCACACATACCAATTCCGATGGTTTGGCTTCCGTAAAATTGGAAGAAAAACCTTTCTTATTGGTAGCGAAAAAAGACAAACAATACGGTTATCTCCGTTTGGATGATGCTTCATCCTTATCGATGAGTATGTTCAATGTCGGAGGCAAGAAAATTAATAAAGGACTCAACGGATATATTTATGCAGAACGTGGAGTATGGCGTCCGGGA
>JALSPZ010000240.1 GCA_026985675.1 Flavobacteriales bacterium | reverse complement strand
CGCTAATCAATCGTGAAATTGTATGTGGAATTGCTTCCGAAGAAGAAGACGATTTTATCAATATTGTCGGTAAAAACGAGGATAATAATAACAAATACATCGTTTTGATGGATCCTTTGGACGGTTCTTCCAATATCGATGTTAATGTATCCGTTGGAACTATTTTTTCCATTTATAGAAGAATAAGTCCGTTGGGGAAACCTGTTACAAAGGAAGATTTTTTACAACCCGGGGTAAATCAAATTGCCGCCGGATACGTTATTTACGGAACATCAACTATGTTGGTTTATACTACGGGGCACGGTGTTAACGGGTTTACATTGAATCCTGCCTTAGGAGTTTTTTATCTTTCGCATCCTGATATGAAATTTCCCAATCAACCCAAAATTTATTCTATCAACGAGGGAAATTATCGTCATTTTCCCAAAGGAATTAAAAAATATATAAAATATTGTCAGGAAGAAGAAGGGGATAGACCTTATACTTCGCGTTATATAGGTTCGTTAGTATCTGATTTTCATAGGAATATGCTCAAAGGCGGTGTATATTTGTATCCGGATTCCAGTCGTTATCCCAATGGAAAACTAAGGCTTTTGTATGAATGTAATCCCATCTCCTTTTTAGCTGAACAAGCTGGTGGAAAAGCTTCCGACGGCAAAAGAAGAATTATGGAAATCAAACCGACCGAGTTGCATCAAAGAGTCCCTTTTTATGTAGGAAATAAATGTATGGTTGATAAAATTGAAAAATACATTAAAAAATATGATCGATAATCAAAAGAAAATAATCAAAGAACTGCACGAAATTTTTTTGAAACATCCCAAAATCACTACCAACAGTAAGAAAGTGGAAGAGGGCGATATATTTTTTGCTTTGAAAGGCGAACGTTTTGATGGCAATAAATTTGCCGCAGAAGCTTTGGAAAAAGGGGCACATATTGCCGTTGTGGATGATAAAAAGCTAAGTCCCGTCAAAGAAAAACGCTTTTTTTTAGTTGATGATGTTTTGGAAACCTTGCAAGATTTGGGGCGTTATCACAGAGATTATATCGGAATGCCATTAATAGGTATCACGGGAAGTAACGGAAAAACTACAACCAAAGAACTTATTCAGGCGGTGCTTTCGGAAAAATACCGGACGGGTGCGACTTATAAAAACTTGAATAATCATATCGGTGTGCCATTGAGTTTATTGGACTTTTCCGACGATTTGGATATCGGAATTATTGAAATGGGAACCAATCATTTCGGAGAAATTAAAAAATTGACCGAAATTGCCAATCCCGATTTTGGCATAATTACCAATATTGGAAAAGCTCATTTGGAATTTTTCAAATCAAAAGAAGGAGTAAAAAAAGAAAAAGGAAGTTTGTTTGATTTTCTCCGTAAAAAACATGGTTTGATATTTGTAAATTACGATGATCCCGATGTTATGGAATTAGCCGAAGGATTAAATACTTACGGATTTAGTTACGACAATAATCCGCAAGCACAAATTCATTTGGAAGATATTTCCGAAAAGCCCGAACTTAAAGTAAAACTAAACCAAACCGAAATTCAAACCAAACTTACCGGAAAATACAATTTGTCAAATATCGGTTATGCAATAGCCGTCGGAAAGTTTTTTAACCTGAGTGATGAACAAATCAAACGGGCATTGGAAAACTATACACCCAAAGATATGCGTTCGGAAATTATCGAAAAAGATGGTAACTTGATAGTCTTGGATGCTTATAATGCCAATCCGACCAGTATGCAGGCGGCTTTGGAAAATTTGGAGAGTTTGCAAGGTGTTAGAAAAATAGCTATTTTGGGCGATATGTTTGAATTGGGAGAACATTCTCAGGCAGAACACCAAAAAATTGTAGATTTTGCCAAGCAAAAAGGATTTGAAACTTATTTGATCGGAGAAAATTTTAAGCAAACCGATAGTGATTTTGAAAAATTTTCGGATACAAAAGAATTTTTAGACAAATACCGTTTAAAATATTTTTCGCCGGCTACTGTATTAATTAAAGGTTCTCGTAGTATGAAATTGGAGGATTTATTGAAAAATAAATAGTTTATATATGAATGAAATTCAACAAAAAGCCCAAAATTTTGCGATGACAATAACTTAAATACTTCTTTTGCATATAGAATTTTGGATTTAATGTGCGAGGTGGAGAGGTTCCAAAAAAATTTTAAAAATTACTTCTTATGGACAAAAACCATTGGTGTATAAAGAAGAATTGTCGGAAGAGTTGGAGACGTATTTCTTTTACTTATGATGGCAGCTAATATAATGAATATCGATTTGTAGAATCTTTAGATAAAGTTTTGACAAAATATAACGATAGATTAGAAAAGGGTTTTGGCGGTTCTGAGGTTTCCAAATGATAAGATTAAGCCGAATTTCTTCCGGCATTAATATTTCCGAACATTGAACGCACGACCATTTTTTCATAGATTTCCAATAATTCTTTGTCGGGATGCTCACGGGTTTTGAGTTCTTGTATTTTTTGTAAAGCATATTGTTGAATGGTCAGGAGAGGCAAAACGATATCTTCCCTTGTTTGAATAGATGCTTTTGCTGCGGGGTAATTTTCCATAAGTTCTTTAAAACCTGTAACTTCCAATAGCATTTGCCGGCTCAATTGATATTCTTTATGTATTTTTTGCCAAAAATCCCCGTAAACCGGATCATTTTTCATATAAGAAGTCAGTTCAAAAAAGGTTTTGGCTAAACTCATCATACTATTGTCAATCAAAGCTTTGAAAAAACCGGATTTTTGATATAAATCCTTCAAATCCTTTAAATTTTCTTTGGCTTTATATTTACTTAACGCCGTCCCCATTCCGTAAAATCCCGGCACATTCAGTTTCAATTGACTCCAACTGCCTACAAAAGGAATGGCACGTAAATCCGAAAAATCCAACTTTTCTTTCTTGGAACGTTTTACCGGGCGACTACCGATATTGACTTTGGAAAAATATTTCAAAGTGGTTCTGTTTTCCAAAAAAGGAAGAAAAGCCGGATGTTTTTTTAATTCTTGATAAGCAGTATAAGCATCTTGTGCCAGTGTATCCAAAATTTTCTTTTGTTTTTTGCTTAATTTTTGTTTATTAAAAGTGTTATTTTTAATCCCCGAACTAATCAGTTGTTCAATATTATATTGAGCTACTTCCACCGTTCCGTATTTGGAACTGATGGTTTGCCCTTGAATGGTTAATTGTATTTCTTTATTTTCAATTTCAGGACCCAAAGAAGCATAAAACTGATGAGCCTTACCGCCGCCTCTTGCCGGAGGACCTCCACGTCCGTCAAAAAATATTACCTCGATATTATGTTCTCTAGATATGCGGGTAAGCATTTCTTTGGCTTTGTAAATAGACCAATTGGCCATTAAATAACCACCGTCTTTGGTGCCGTCGGAAAAGCCTAACATTATCGTTTGTTTTTTTTCTCTGGATTTTAAATGTCGGAGATATTCGGGATTGGTGTATAATTTTTGCATTATCTCTCCGGAGTTTTTTAAATCTTCAACAGTTTCAAAAAGCGGAACAATATCTACCGGCATTGTTTTACCAAAACCTCCCATTTGCAGCATAGCAAACAATTCCATAACATTAACCGCCGATTGTGTATTGCTAATGATATACCGATGGGCTCCTTTTTCTCCGTTTTCTTTTTGTATTGTTTGAATACTTTGGATAGCTTCCAGTGTTTTGATGGTATCGGTTTCCTCAAACCAATCCGGTTGTATGGGCATATCCATTTGACTTAATACCTCCAATTGTTCTGTTTCGTCTTTTTTATAAAAATCCTTGGGTAGTTTGAACAATTTTCGTTTTTTTAGTTCTTTTAAAATATCTTCAAAAACTTTGTGATGAACACGGCTGTCTTCCCTGATATCCAAAGTGGCAAAATGAAAACCGAAAATCCTGACTTTATTGATAAAACTATCCAATTCATCCAAAAATAAAGATTGATATTTTTTTATCAATATTTTTCTGATTTCCAATAGCTCGTTTATTAGTTCTTCGGGAGAAAAATCATCGGGGGTATTTTTTTCGGTATTTTTTTCAATTTTTTTAGCAGTTTTCCCGATTTTTTTCTCGATTCCTTTAAAAGTAAGTCGTCTTTTCAAATAACGTATATCTTGCCAATACATTGAAAATATAGAGCGACGGAGCAATCGTGCAACTTTTAAGGTGATTTCGGTTGTTACAAACGGATTTCCATCGCGGTCCCCGCCCGGCCAAAAACCCAATTTTAACAAATCGTTTTCCAAAGGCTTTTCCAAAATATTGGACGAAATATAATCCGCAATATTTCCAAAGGCATAATAAAAAATGTTTTTTAAATACCAAATCAAACTTACGGCTTCATCATAAGGCGTAGGCTTTTCTTTTTTGAAAAACGGTGTAATTCCGAGTTGTGCCAATAGTTTTTTTATTTTTACCAAATCGTTTTTTTCAATAGCTTCGATTAGGTCGGTAATGATACCCAATACACTTCCGGGATAAAATTGTGTGGGATGTGCGGTTAGCACCGGCATTACTTTAAATTCTTCCAAGTGTTTTTTGAGTTCTTCAAGTTTTCCGGTATTGACGGCGATTTCTTTGGAGCTTCTCAAACTTCCAACGCCATCCGTATTGTTAACCAAAGAAAAAGCGGCATCTTCTATGGAATCGAATAATACGATTTGCCGTTCGATATATTGAATAAAACGAAAAAGCATATCGTTTTGTTCTTTAATACTATAATGCGGTAGAAAATTATCAAAGAAATTTTTGACAATTTCATCGGGTTTCTTCCCTTCCCGAAATGATTGCTTGCAGAGCTTATGAAAAAGCGGCAAAAGAGTCCCGGTATCATAAATCTTATCAAAAGGAAGTGTAAGAAAAATGCTGTTAAAAATTTGATATTTGCTCAATACGTGATTTTCAAAACGAATTAATTTAGGAGGTGTATTCATAAGTAAATTTTTTAAAACATTTTTCTTAAAAAATATACAACCAAAATGTCATTTAATTGTATTTTTTCTGTCAGAAACGGTATAAAAATGTCAATTTGTCAAAAAAAAATCAATAGGAATCAAATTTGATGTTTATCAAATGTAAATATAATTCAAAAAAATATAAATTATGGAAAGAGCATATAAAATTTTAGGAAAAATTAATCACTGGTGGATGCCGTTTACCGCCGGATTGATTATGGTAATTGTATCATTATTGATGGTATTTTATCCTGGTTTTGCTTTTGCGGGATTAGCAGTATGGTTCGGTTGGATGTTATTTGCCACTGGAGGTTTTAATTTCGTATTTGCTATCAAAAGCAGAAAAGTATTTACCGGATGGCTTTGGTATTTATTTTTGGGATTGCTTGAAATGGGATTAGGTGTTGCTTTGTTATTCCAACCGGAATTGGCAGCACAAGCGTTAATCCTGTTCTTGGGATTCTGGTTAATGTATGTGTCTATTATGCGAATAGTTTTCTCTTTTGCATTAAAGCAATTGGGTGATAAAAATTGGTGGTGGACTTTGTTAGCGGGAATAATTATGTGGATATTCTCATTTTTGATTATCATCAATCCGATTATCGGAGCTTTCAGCGCGGTTTATTTTGTTGCAATTCCTTTGTTCATAGCAGGAATTTTGGCGATGTCATTCGGATGGAATTTGCGAAAGCTTGATAAATTTGAAATAGCCTTAGAAATTGAAGAGGAATAATTATGGTAGAATTGATAATTAAAAACCTAAAAGAAGTAGAAGAACCTTTTAGAAAATCATTTGAGGAGTTTTGTCAAGAAAAATTGAATTTTTATCAAAATTTGTTCAAAAAATATGATAAAGATTTGGTTTTGGAAGTTATAGTAAACAAGTCTGCAAAAACTTATACGGTTAGTGCGTCAATAGATCTGAAAAGTAAAAAAGTTTTATTAGCGGAAGAAGATAGAGACGTTTTGAAAGCTTTGAATCGTTTGATGAAAGAATTTAAAAAAGCTGTTAAACGACAATATGAATTGGAGCGCAAAGATTATGAGTATAAGCGAAAAAATCGTAAAAAATAAAACTTTGTTGAGTTGATATAACATCGGGCAAAATTTTGCCCGATGTTTTTATTTTATAGAAAATAAATTAAAAGGAGTAAGCGTAATCCTCACCGATAAATTTTCCAATGGATCCGGATGAGCATAAGTTCCCCACCTGTAATAAAAACCCAATCCCATACTACCGAATAGTTTATAAAATTCCAATCCGGTTTCTGCAAGTCCGTATCTCAAATCTTGTATTCCGACATATCGGTTTTCATCTCGGGCAAATCCCCAAGCATAAGCAGCCGTAAGTCGCATATCAATTTTATATTTTTCGGAAATTTTGATTTGATTAAACCGGTGCGAAAGGTGAGCGGTTGCCAGGAAATTGTTTGCAAATTCCAAATCTTTTACGGTTTCAAAACGATAATTATCACTGATATTTATTCTTTTCCAAAATTTTCCCGAGCCATAATCATTAAAATCGGGCTGAAATAATTGTGCTAAACGTGGATTAAGAATACTCCCACCCAATTGCAATGCCAAATCGGTGTAGTTGAGATTGCGGTAATTCTTTCTGAAAATTGCTTGCACTTCACTTTTGAGAAATTGTCTATTATTTGTTTGTAGGTCGGGAATATTTCCTTCTATTTTTATAAGGAATTTAGGAAATTTATCTTCAATTTTTTTTCTACCGAAGTCGCTCAGCATAAATTTACTACGTGGTTCCCAGATGAATTTTCCGGCAATTCCCGTAATATCATAATCCTGAAATTCTATCCTTCCATAATGATAAGGTATTGGATATTTAGTTGAATTTTGCGTATGATAAAAATCCAAATTCATTAGTAAACGGGAGCTTAAAAGCGTATGAAAATTGAATTTGAATTCATCTTTGAAAGTATAATATTTATAAGCAATCTGATTTTCAGTTATCAAGCCGGTTTGAGAGCCAAAATATTCAAATTTGGAATCTTTATTCAAATCGTGTTTGTAGCCGATACCAATATAGGTTTGATGCTTATGGCTTAATTTGTAATAGGTTTTCAGATCATATTTAAAACTTTTATCATGGAAACCGTAGGCTACATAGGTTTGGATATAGAATTTGTCGGATAAATTTTCATTGGTTCTCCCCCCGATTTGCAAACGAAATCTTTCGTATTGATTGTAATTTATCAGTTTAGGGTATTCAAAATCAAAAAATCCTATGGGATAATATCCGTTTATTACTTTTCTTATTTTCATTAAATGTTCGTTAGCCTTTTCGGCTGTGAAAACCGAATCCATATATTTATAAGTCCCTTTTTCACGGGATTTGATTGTGCGGTAGTTTTGCCAAAAGCTTTCGTTTTTTTTAGCGGCATCATCATCAACTTGAAGACTATAAATCGGTTTTTCAATATTTTTCGGATTGAGATTGATGTCAAAATATTTTTTGGTAATTTCCACATACATCAAATCGTCTATATTTTGCGGATTGGTATGTGTAACTTTTGTTTTATCTTTGGGACCGGAAAAGTCTATTTTTCCCTTGTTGCCGAGCAAAATACTTTTTGTTCCTTTGGCTTTTTTAATGGTAATGAAATTTTTTTCGGGAAACCAAACTTTGTATTCGGGATAGTATTTGAAATTTTGAGTGGATTTGAATTCTATGGTTTTGAAAGAATTAAGTGTCATTCGTGCAATGGCAAAAGTTTCAGAATCTATATAAATACTTCCGGCTATCAAAGGTTTTTTGGTGTTTTTATAATTTATTTTAAATACTTTTCGGTTTTGAATACTTAGCGTATCGTCAATTTTGTATTTATATTGTTTGAAAGATAATTTGGATACAGGCCCTAAATATTTATTAAAGAGAAATAAATAATAATCGTCATAGACCTCCACATCTGTAAATTGTAATTGTAATATTTCATAAAGTGGATTTTTTAAGCCTGCAATTTTAACCGCCTCTACTTTATGTGAGAGTTTTCCGTTATTTAGAAAATTTCGGGTAATATTTTCCATTAAATACAGTTCTTTATCTTTAAGCTCGATACAAGTTTTATATTTAGAAGAATCTATTATAGTTCTGGTTTTTCCTTCGTGCATAAACCGGATGGTATCTATACTGCAATTCATAGAATCGCGATTGACCGTTACTAAAAATTTATAGTAAGAAGTAAAAGCCGCTTTTTTTAATATTTTTCTATAATCGTTGTTTTTTTTATTTTCTATTAATTTTCTAATAATTTTTAAAGCGGGATTTTCCACTTTTGTAGTTAGCACTACTTCGTCCAAAGCTTCATTTTCGGGTTCCAATTTAATTTCATAATATGATTTACCGGGGACGATTTGGATTTTTCGGGTTTGATATCCGATATATGAAACGGTAAATGTCTTGGGTTGACGGGCAGAAATTTCCAAAGAAAATTCACCGTTAAAACCGGTTGTAGTGCCGTGTTTATTATCAAAATATACATTAGCAAAAGCCAAAGTTTCGCCGGTTTTACTATTAAGAACCTTTCCTTGAATGCTTTTGTTTTGTGCAAAAAAACCAAAATGAATACTTAATAATAAAATAAATGTAAATGATCTCATGTGATAAAATTTTTGTAAATATAAAATAAAATATATTACAAATGAATTTAAAAATATTTGAACTTAATAGTTTAATTTTTCGAAAAAAATAGTTTTTTTAGCTATTAAATTTGATTTTATGTATTTTTTTTTGACTTAGAAAGAAAAAAAATATTGAAATTAAAAAAATATTTTTATATTTGCTGCGTTAAATGGATATTAACTTATATTAAAATTTAAAATTATGAACAAATCTCAATTAGTTGATGCTATGGCTAAAGATGCCGGCATAAGCAAATCAGCAGCAAAGAAAGCTTTGGAGTCTTTCTTGGACAACGTTGAAAAAAGCCTTAAAAAAGGAGACAAAGTTGCTTTAATCGGTTTCGGAACTTTTTCCGTTCAAGCTCGTAAAGCAAGAGAAGGTAGAAATCCTGCAACAGGAAAAACTATCA
>JALSPZ010000239.1 GCA_026985675.1 Flavobacteriales bacterium | reverse complement strand
ATCATTGCCAGAAACGGAACTAAAAACGTTACGATAAATATCAATCCAAATACGGGTGTTCCGTTAGATCCACCGATGAAAAAGCAATTTAAAATTTGGCAAGATGCACAAATCAACGATTTTGGTGCTTATACCGAAGCACATTATAAAATCAATGAGCAATATACCGCTACGGCAGGCGTTCGAGCCGATTATGTAACTGCGGATGCCAAAGACCCCGACTCGGGAATGATTGCTTTGTATGGAAATGATTTAAGCAGAACTGATTTTGTTGTAGGCGGGACATTATCTCTTAAATACAAAAAAGATAATTTGACTGCACAAATTGCTTATGGACGAGGTACGCGTACACCTAGTATGATTGAACGTTACATCTATCGTTTTACCGTAGGCGAAGATGGACGCGATTATATCGGAAATCCCAATTTACGTCCCGAAATCAACAATCAATTTGAAGTAGGAACGCAGTTAAAAAAGGATAAATGGAATGGAGGAGTTAGTGTTTACTATTCCATTTTGGAAGATTATATCACGCCTATTCTCGTGCCTGCTTTAACGGCTCCCGGCGGAGGTTGTGGAGGCGGTCCGCCCAAAGCACCCAAGCAGTTTTGGAATGTTCAAGCCAATCAATACGGATTTGAAGCGTTTTTTAATTATCAAATTATTGAAAATCTATCTTTTAAATCCGATATTGCTTTAACCAAAGCATACAACGAAACTTTGGATGAGCCCTTGGCACAAGTTGCCCCGATGACTTCGCATTTGGGATTGAAATACGAAACCGATAAATATTGGATTGATTTCCGAAGCGAGTTAGTTGCCACGCAAAAGGATTATGCTCCGAGTTTTGGCGAGACCGAAACCCCCGGACATACCAAATTGGATTTACGTTTGGGATATAAACCGCTTAAAGGATTATCAGTAGGCGGCGCTATTCTAAACATTACCGATGAAGCCTATTACAACCACTTGAATTTTGCCTTCAAAAATGCCGATGTTCTCAATGGACGACGCATCTTTGAACCGGGCAGAAGTTTTAGTTTGTATGTGAAGTATAGATTTTAGGTGAAAGGTGAAAGGTAAGTGGAACAATATCTTGCATACAATTTTTGACACTTTTTTGTATGCGAGAAAATTTCATAAAAATGTTGTATGATAATGAAGTAGGTAAAAAAATACAGGATAAAATAACAATAATCGAAGTAGAAAATTTAATAAAAATAACAATTAAACAAAAATTTAAAAAAATAGAATTATGAAAAAAATAATAAATATCAAAACAATAGTAATGCTTTTAGCAATTACAGTAACTTTAAATTCTTGTAAAAAAGATAATAACGATGATGTGCCCCAAAACAATCACGATGATGCTTGGGGAGATGTGATTTTGAAAAAAATGAGTATGATGGGAACTATTAAATATCTACCCGTTTTCTTTGCAGACGGAGTAGATATAGCAGCAACAGGAAACAGTGTTACCGGACCCGACGGCACCGTTTACGACCTACACGATATCCCTTGGATGCAAGGCAATAAACAAACCGGCGGAGGAACACCTTCCACAACAAAACCACAAGCGGGAACTTATACCTTCCACCTAAAATTTACAGACGGAACAACAGTTGATGTTACCGACGAATTGGAAAATACCGAAATTGATGTGCCAATGATTACGGCATTCAATTATGACCAAGCCAGCCAAACCATTCATATCGAGTGGACACCGGTAGCAAATGCCGATTTATATTGTGTGAAAATAACCGAATTGGATATGGCAAATACCAAGCCGTTCTTTAAATTACCCCAATTGCCAACCAACAGCAATACGTTGGACATCAATATAGACGGTAGTAACGGTTGGATGCGTCCGACAAGTGAATTGCAAAGCGGAACGGAATATTATATCGTAGTAGCCGCCAAAAAAGTGGAACAAGGAAAACCGGTTTCGGGAATGAGTAGTGATTTTCAAACGAGTTCTTGTAACAAATTGAAATTTACTTATTAATAAAGTTAATTTTGGTTAATTTAAAATGGCAATGCGGATCTTTTCGTGCGCAAGAATATTGGCGTGTTCTCATCTGCAATGAAAAGAATAATACCGCATTGCCTTATTACT
>JALSPZ010000238.1 GCA_026985675.1 Flavobacteriales bacterium | reverse complement strand
AATCAAATTTCTTTTTGTTTTTCCTTCAAAGTCTCCAAGCACCTTGAAGGTATTTTATTTCCAAAGTCTATGATTTTGTAATTTGCTTATTATTAGCAAGTTAATCTATTGCAAAAGTAGAATTCTGACTATTTTAGCGTCGGCGTCGCTCCAAGCGACACCGACGCTTTATTAGTCTTGACAGTTGAGACAAGGCATGCCTTGCCTTTACAGCTTGCGATGCTACTCTGCAAACCTTGAAGGTGTTTATCAAATAAAATAATACGGAAAATATAAAACTTTGGTTATGAGTTATATTTTTGGCCGAACTCAGGTTATATTTTTACAAAAAACTCCCTGCAATCAGAGAGTTTTTTGTAATATTTTTATTCCACAATCACATTGGAAAATTTCGGATATTTCACTTGATATTTTAGCATCAATTCTTTTTTCTGTTTGGGTGATAATTTTAATTTCCAAGTAACCGTTCCGGTTTCTTCATCGAGTTTTCCCCCCGAAAGTTCCAATACTTCCACTTTTATTTCTTTATTGTGAGAAACCGGCACTTGATCTTTTACCAAGATATTTATCGGCTGCGATTTGTTGTTTTTTATGAAAATTTTCCAAGCTTTGGTTACTTCTTTTTTATTGCCTATCAATTGTTTTTTTGAAAAATCTTTACTCAATTTTCGTTTGACAATCACTCCTTTGTCATTTCCTAATGAAATTTTTAAGGTATCTTTTGCATTTTGAACATTTAAGATGGTTTTTCCTACAAAAGTATCTTCAAAGAAAATATTAGCTTCTCCTTCCAAGAAATTATATTTTTCCCAATCCGTAACATTGGCAATCAAATAAGCTTGTTCGATAATTTTGGGTATTGCCAAATATTGATAGTCGGTTTTCATCCGATTTACTTTAATGGCTACGGTATATAATTTATTATCGGAATTTACCGTATAAGGCATATCAATAGTAAAATCCACCATCGTTTGATGTTTTACTTGTTTTGTGGAAACCGGTGCGACAAAATCTTCATCATCCGCTTCATCTGTTTCGTCTTGCAGATCATCAACGGAGAATTTTTTTCTTTGAAAAGCTTTTCGTTTAACACCAAGAGCAGTTACCACAACAGCCTCTAATTTATCCCCTGATTGCAATTCAACATTGATTTCGGAACTGTTCACGGGAACCGTAACGGTCTTGTATCCTACCGAACTAAATTCCAAATAGGAATTTTTGTTGGGTATGCTAATGGTATATTTTCCGTCAAAATCGGTAGCTGCCCCGATATTGGTTCCTTTTACCCGAACATTCACTCCCGGAATTGCATCTCCACTGCCTTTTTCCGTAACTGTTCCGCTGACAATTCCCGTAAAAGTTCCCGGGGAGGATGAGTTCAATTCATTTAATTTATAAACGGGAGGCATCTTGTTGTAACCTACGTAATAGGTTTGAAGCTCGGGAGCATTTTTGGTTATGTTTATGTCGGCTGTGGATAGATGTATTTTGACATTTTTCCAATCCACTTTGGTATCCTGTTTGATATTCGCCTTATATACGATTTTCAGGGGTTTATCTATACTTTTGGCTCTGATATCATAGGAAGGAAACCAACCGGCGTTTTTTACCAGATAGGATAAAGTAAACTTATAATTTCCCGCTGTTTTGGCATCGACATTTACCACTATTTCACTTTTTGAAAAATCTTTCTTTCCTATCCGACTTTTGAGTTGTTTGATAAGATCTGTTTTTTCTTTATTGAGTTTATCGATATCTTTTTCAAATTTCAACTCTTTTAAAATCAGTTCTTTCATCTTTTTTTCATAATAATCATACACCCCCGAAATATCTTGTTGGGTTATTTTTTGATTTCCCCCGATATCTTTATTGTTTTTTAAGAAGGATTGTTGTTCATGAACCAATTCGAGTAACTTTCCTTTCGTTTGTATCTGTTCATCCAAACTTCTGATTCGTTTTTCATAATCGATAACTTCTTTGGGTTTATGAAGTTTATCCAAAAAATTTTTTTGATGATTTACCGATAAGACCATTATATCTCCTTTGACTTTTACTTGCACACTGTTGGGAACTACAAAAGGAGACAAATTGACAAATTTTAAAGTGGATTTGCCTT
>JALSPZ010000237.1 GCA_026985675.1 Flavobacteriales bacterium | reverse complement strand
AAATTTTGTGTTCCAAAAATTCGGCGGAGTAACCGTGAAAAGGACTTTTATGCAATCCTGACAAGGTTCCTTCCACTACTTGTTTTGCAAGGAATTCCAATTGTGGAAGCTGATATTTTGATTTATCGAGTTTGATCATAATTTCTTTCTTTCAAATGCATCAATCATAGAACCGGGAGTAATATTCAATATTTTTATATGATTTTTACGAGCAAATTTGTCAATAATATGATATCCTTCAAAAGCTCTGACAAATTTAATCAAAATTTCATGCATTTTACGTTTCCCGCGGCCTTCCATTTTCATAACGTCAGGCGTTGCTGTTTGTTCATCATAAAAATGTTTTTGGGTAAGATAAACCGTATTGTCATCAGCGACAAACAATTCTTTCATCCAAGAATGATCAGCACCGGCAATGTAGATTTTTTCAAACGACATTCGTATGGCTAATATCAACGATGGTATCAAAACATTATGTGGTCTGGGCATTCCACATCCTTTTTTGAAACAAAAAAATTTAAAAAATTCAAACCCCTCCATAGGATTGGTATTGAAAAAATGCAAATGAATATTTTTATTTTCCTTGGATAAATTCTTCCACAATTCCGATTTTTGAGCTCCTCTTCCTAAAAATAAAATCATATTCCATTGCGTATTTTCTTTTAGATTTTTCAATAAAATATCGCGTCTTTCCAAAACATCATTTTCTACATTATCCGACCAAAATTCAGGGACATTAATTACATAATAATCCGGTTTTAAAACTATAAACTCTTGGGTGTCGGCAAAATGATTAACAGCCAAAATGGCTTTATCTTTCAAAAAATCTTTTTTTTGAGATAAAAAATTCTTTAATGACGGACCATTTCCCAAAATAACCAATTCCTGCTTCTTGGAATGTGGCATTTTCTTTTCAGGACGCCCCAACAGCACAAGTTTTATAATCGATAAAACACTATCTATAAATTGTTTAACAAAATTTTGAAATAATACCAGAACTTTAATCATCAAGGCAAATATAAGTTAATATTCTTTAATCGATTCGGGAAAAATAAAACCCATTAATTGATTCCACAACGAAAGAAAAAGCATTTTTCCTTTTGCCCATTGCCCTTTCATGGCAAAAATCATCCATAAAATCAACGAAGCAAATACCTTAAATACATAATCTGCCATTCTTTTGATTTTTTCCAAAGTCTTACCTTTTTCCAAGGTATTTATTCTGATGTTTTCGGCTCTACCGTTCAGACGACTGATGCGAACAACATATTCTTTTTTTGTCCGGAAATCATCAATAAAATGCTCTACAACCACTTCGGGCAAATATAAAATTTCATATCCCGCTTTTTTAATCTTTTCAAATATATATTTATCATCGGAGCGCAAACGTAAACGGGTATTAAAACCGCCCAGTTTTTCAAAAATTTCTCTTTTAAAAATCATATTACAGCCTACCGGATAGGATTTTTTGAAAATTTTTACTTTTTCTCCCCTATCAACAATAGAAATAATCCGCTCGATATAGTGAGACATCCAAGCCGGTTCTTTTCCGTTTTCGTATCTTGGCAATACTTTTCCCCCAAAGGCAAAAATTTCAGGATATTTTCGGGTGTAGAATGATATTTTTGAAATATAATCTTGACGTGCAATGGCATCGTCGTCTATAAAGGAGATATAATTTCCTCGGGACAATTCAATTCCTTTATTCCGTGCATACGATAAACCTTGATGGGTTTCCAGTGCCGTTATAATATTGAAATCAGGGTATTTTTGTTTAAAATTTTTGATAATTTTCGAAGTATTATCGGCCGAATTGTTATCCACCACGATAATTTCATATAAATTCCGATCAAAATCTTGTTTGATAAGACTTTCCAAAGCTCTTCCCAAATGCTTGTCTCTATTGTATGTGCAAACGATAACGGAAAGAAACATTTTTTATAGTTTAGCCCAAGGAATACGCAATAAAACCAATAAAAAAGCCAGTCCGTAGAAGATGATAATATCAATCCATTCTCTTCTACTGTCTTGCACTTTTTTCAATCGATTGTAACCGTAATACAAAATTATAAAAGCAATGATCATCATAACGGGATGTTCCATAACAATCAACCGGTCGGGAGCGGACTTCAT
>JALSPZ010000236.1 GCA_026985675.1 Flavobacteriales bacterium | reverse complement strand
GAAACCAAATACCAAACCAAACAAAAAGAAGCCAAAATACTTAAACTATCAAACGAAAATCTTAAAAAAGAAGCTCAATTGGCTCATTCCAAAAATATTATTTATGGTGTTTCTACCGCTTCGTTATTAACGCTCGGAACACTCTTGTTTTTTTGGTATCGTAAAAAACAACAACTTAAACTGTTAATACTCGAACAAACCATAAAAGCCGAAGAAGAAGAAAAAAAACGCATCGGTCGTGAACTCCACGACGGAATCGCCGGTTCGCTTGTGCGTTTGGCTCACGATACCGAAGACAAAGATGTAAATCTGTCTCACAAACTTTTGGAAACTTATAATGAAATAAGAAAACTATCACACCAATTGGATAACAGTCCTTCGCACGGCGAAATATTCTTGGAACGTTTAATGGAAATACTCCCCGAAAATAAAGATAAACAAACTTTTAAATTTAAGATTTCTCCTACAAACCTCGAAATTGACGAACCTTATGGAACACATATTTATCGTATCGTACAAGAACTGATAACCAACAACTTAAAGCACGCCAAAGCAACTGAAACTTCTATAAATATTGTGTATAAAAACAAAAATATCATTATTTCTTATCAAGATAACGGAATAGGAATTGACAAACTGAAAAAAGGTAACGGACTCAAAAATATTGAAAAACGTGTAATTATTATGAAAGGAAAAATCACGTTTAACAATACGGATAAAAAAGGTTTTGGATTAACTATTGAAATCCCATATAAAGAAAATAATAATGAATATACTGATAATTGATGACCACGAAATAGTTGTCGAAGGAATTAAAGCAAGGATAAAAAAAGTTTTCCCTGATTGCAAATGCGCTTACGCTCAAAATTTCCGTTCTGCTTATGCAGATTTATCACATTATCAATTTGATATAATTCTGTGTGATTTGGAATTTGACGACGAAGACTATAATGGCTTTGACCTGATAAAAAATTTATTAAATCTTGAACCCAAGGCAAAACTCATTGCTCATACGCATCATTACTCGTATAAAATAATGAAAAAAGCTATTGAAACGGGGTTTAAAGCATATTTACACAAAGGTTGTTCTTTTAACGATTTTAAAAATACATTAATAAATGTTCAAAAAAACGGCAGGTATGAATCCGAAGCCGAAAAAGAACTCAAAAGAAAACGATTGCAAATTTCACGAACTATTTTTAACGACTCCATACAGGCAATTATTCAGTTGAGTAACAGAGAGTTAGAAGTTTCAATCCAGACTTTTGAAACAACGGATAGATACCAATTAGCCGAAAAGTTAAATATCGAACCCTATACCGTTGATGCTCATATTAAAAATATATTATCAAAATTGGGATTATCAAACCGAAAAGAATTATCTATCTTTGCCTATGATTTTAAAGATCTTTTGGAAAAAGAATTAAACGACAGAAAATAATTTTCAATGCCCCAACTCTGCATATACAACCCCAAAGCCGGAAACGGAAAAGCGCTCAAACAATTGGAACAAATCAAGGGATTGTTTAAGAAATATCACTTGGAGGTCGATATTATTTTAACGCAATATCCGCATCACGGGACAAGTATTATCAAGGAAATTTCAAATTTGGAAAAATACGATGCCGTTATTGCCGCCGGTGGTGATGGAACTGTTTTTGACGTCGTAAACGGGCTACTGAAATATCATAAGGAGAGCAAAATTCCCGTGGGCATTATTCCGGTAGGGACAGGAAATTCATTGGCTAATGACATCAAGACAAAAGATGAAAATTTGGAATCTTATATAGAAATTATTGCTGATAAATACACAAAAAAAATAGATGTCCTCAAAGCTCAAACCGATAACGATTGTTTTTACTTCATCAATATTCTGGGTTTCGGTTTTAGCACGGATGTAACTTTGGACGCCGTAAAATTCAAAATGTTCGGCGAAACGGCTTATACTTTGTCCACCTTATATAATGCCATAAAACTAAATACTTACGAATTGGAAATTGAAATCAACGGCAATAAACGTATCACCGAAAATTTGTTTGTCAGTGTGCTGAATACACGTTATGGCGGAGGAAATTTTTTGTTAGCACCCAGGGCCAAATTAGATGATGGCTTAATGGATGTAATCATAGTAAATAAAGTAGGGC
>JALSPZ010000235.1 GCA_026985675.1 Flavobacteriales bacterium | reverse complement strand
TGCATCGCACCCGCCATTCCGGCAAAGGGTATCAATTTATTGTCGCCTTGTTGTTTTTGGTTAGTAGCCATTAATTTATCGGTAATGTATTTGTTCCAATTTTTATCGGGATTAATAGCTTGTAAATAATTTTGAGCTTTCGGATTTCCGTTGAGTGAAAACTTATCTTTTGCCAGTAGTTTTTGTACTAGATTTTGAAAATTGGCAATAGAATCTTCCAATTTTATGTTGTATTGAATATTCGCATCATACATTTCGTTTGTATCTTTCAGTTCTTTTTTGATTTTGTTTTTTTCCTTAACCAATTTATAAGAATTGTAGATAAACATAGCGCTAACGGTCGCCAGAAAAACGATTAAAAACAGGGATATTTTCTTTTTCATTGTCTTATAATTTTATGATGTAAAAATATAAAAAACAACCTTAAATTTCTTTAAGGTTGTTTTTTCAAATTATTTATTTCTATTGTTTAATCTCTTTACAAAAACTTTATCATAAAAAACTAATGCAAATAATGTGAGTAGCCCAATAGCCACAAAAATATATAAAATTTGGTTTGGATGATATGTATGCCAAAGATAATCCGTAAATTGATTTGTATTCATGTGCATTTTATCTGCTACTTGTTGAATATAATCATTTTTAGTAATATCAACTTTAACATCTTTAATGATTTTTCCTGCTTTATCAATAGCTTTAAAACCTGTTTTGGTGTAATGTACTAATTGACCGTTTTTATCGACCATTTCAAAACCTTTTGACAATGCTTCTTTTTGTGCAAGAGCAATTTTTGCAGACATTTTTCCATAAACATCCCCCGACAGATAACCGGCAATTTTATTTCCTACAAAAACGGGTAAAAAATAAGTTCCCATATAAAGCGCTTCCTTTCCTTTGGGCGAAATTTCGGCAATATAAGCCGAAAATTTCGGGTTAGCGGTCATTTCACCAATTGCAAAAATGATGATACCTAGAATGATAAAAAGTCCGTCACGGTAATAAAATGTTAGTCCAATACCAATAGAAACAATTATAAAACCAATAATCATGGCATTAACAGGTTTCCATTTAATAATAATATAAGAAATTAGCATTTGAAGGATGATAATTGCAAAAGCATCTAAATTTACCAATAATTCCGGTTTGGCAATGGCTTCTTTTCCATCGCTTATCAACGAAGCAAGTATTGGAGAGAAATTATTTACACTATTGAAAAGATGTTTCAAATCCACCCAATCTTGGATAAATTTAGGTAAAGTGTAAAATAATTGGTTAAACAGCGTCCAAAAACCAATCATTATAAATAATAAAACGGTTAATTTTGAATCTTGAAGTGCCTCCCAAATATTTATAAATGATTGTTTTATGGTTTCTCCTAAGCTTTTTCCTGTTTTTTCAATTTTATCTCCTTTAAAAAAGAATATATTAAAAAGTAAATTGACTAATATTACACCTGTTGCCATATGAAAAGCAACTATCCAGTTGTCTTCGCCTCTTAATTTACCAACTATAAACGGGCCAATCCAACCACCGATATTAACCATCATATAAAAAACACCAAAACCCATTGACGAATTATTTTCGTCTGTTGTTCTGGTAACAATTGCAGAAGCAACAGGTTTAAACATAGCCGCACCCAATGCTAAGAAAAGAAATACAAAGTAAAAAGCCCAATATGAGTGGACGTAACCTAATGTGCCATATCCTATTGCTAAGGTAACAAATGAAATAATAAGACTAGTTTTATATCCTATTTTATCGGCAATTGCACCGGTTATCAAGGGTAAAAAATACAAAAGAGCTGTAATATCTCCGATAATTTTTCCTCCTTGTTCGTCAGTAAAACCCAATCCGTTCTTATCTTTGGAAGCTACTAAGTAAATTGCTAAAATTGCAAACATTCCATACCAAGCAAAACGTTCTAAAAGTTCAAAAACACTAGCCATCCAAAAACGTTTTGGAAATGACTTCATCAGTTCAATAAATCCTATTTTTTTATTTTCTTTATTCATAATTTTTTATATTTTTTAATGAATCCCCTTCATTGCTTTGTTGAGTAAAGGAGAAATCAATACAATAATTCCACCCGTAATAAACATCACCCACATAATAAATGGATATAAAGGAAAATGATATTTATTTAAAATACT
>JALSPZ010000234.1 GCA_026985675.1 Flavobacteriales bacterium | reverse complement strand
TCGATATATCGGCATTCCCGGGAATAACCTCCTTGGCGGCAGGGCTCATTTCATCTTCCACAATATGTGTTTGGTGTTTAATAATTTCCGCTCCCGCCCTGTGAGCGGCATCGACCATTTTAAGAGCAACTTTCAGATCACCGCCGTGATTAATACCGATTTCGGCAATGACCAGAGGCGGATAATCCGGTCCGATATCCCGTTCTCCTATTTTAAAATGAGGACTTTTCATCATATTTTTTTAGCAAAAATAAAGCATAATCAAAATCTTCTTTCGTGTCGATGTCCACCGTTCCGAAGGGATGCTCAACGACCAACGGGTAGACATTTTCAGTGATGATTTTTCCTGCGAGAATATCTTCTCTTTTCGTAATGTATAACAAGCCGTTTTCATAAAACAAAGGTTCCATATCCTGCGACCGTTGTCCCGGGGTGTAATTATAGGGCATAAAACGATTGTCTTCGATGCGTCCCAATTTTTTTATCAACGGGCTGACGGTCATTAAATTATCCTGTTTTGTTCGTTCGATAATTTCTATGGCTTTCACCAATAAATTTGCGGGCCGTAATGGATTGGTCGGTTGAAGCAACACAATATAATCCGATTCGACGGGAACGTTTAAGACGCATTCCCGGACGGCATCTACGGTCGGGGTATCGTCTTCGGCCAATTCCGGTGGACGTTTGTGTAACAGAATGTTCCGATGCGTTTTATAGAAGTCGAAAATTTTTTCATCATCGGTTGTAATGACAATCTTATCCAAAATATCTTTATGTCTCAATGCATATTTAACCGAAAAATCAATAAGCGGCCTATCGTTCAACAAAAGCATATTTTTTCCCGGCAGCCTTTTGGAATTTTTCCGGGCGGGAATAATGGCGGTGAAGGAATGACTCAATTCCAAGTAATCAACTTTTGGTTTTACAAAGGTATGAATTTGATTAATTTAAATTGTAATAATTAAGTTACGATACCGAAGTAAATCAATTATCAATCTATGAAGAACCAATTGTATGTTTATTATTGATTTAATTCTTGAAGAAAATTGGCTAATTCCGAGAAATGTAAAATGTTTAAATTGTATAATTGCCGTAAGGTGTTAGTTTTATTATTGTTGTTGCTGGTAACCAATATGAAACGATCCCTGGGAATATTAAAAAAACGGTCTGAATAATTAAGATATCTAGATATATTGTTGTTATTTATTTGACCCCCTTTAATCTCAATCCAGTAGAAAAGATCTTTTAGATAAAAGATAATATCCAATTCGTAGTCTTTGTTATCCGGAAACCGAATTTGAACCTGATGCATCATACCAAATTCTTCTGAAGTTAATTGACCGAAGGTTTTTCTAATTAAATGAATGATATAATATTCCAACCATTTTCCATTGATAAAATTAATTCCGATAGGATTTGATCTATTTACCGAAAAAACAGCATGTCTTGTTGTGTAGCTATTGGTTTTGAAATACCGGAATTCACTTAAGAATAGGAGTTCTTTTAATTTGTTCCCTGTTTGTACGATATGGCTTATGGTCTCTCCGTCAGCATCTTCTAATGGCAGTCTTTTCATTGTGCCTGTGTTAGCCGATTGTTTTAATAATTTCCAAAACTTATTTAATGCCGTAAAATATTCACCTATCTTTTTTGATAAATTAAATAAATCATCTGGAATAATTTCAGGCTGATGCCAATTTCTAATTTGTATATTTTTTTCTTCTAAAAATTTTTTAATAATTAGATTCGGAACAGGAGTTTGGCTTTTATCATTAGAGGGTTGAATGGTTACTTCTGAAATATCTTGGTCATCAGGAAGTGGCTCTTTATTTTGATTATCTGGTGATGGAAAAGATTTTTGATTATCTTTTTTAACCGATACTATGTTATTATTGATTTGTTCCAAGTTATCATTCAGTTTCCGTAGTAAGTCATTAGTTTCTGTAAGTAATGTTTTTAATTCATCAAATTTTTTGTTTTCCGAGGAAGGGAAAAAATTAACCATAATATTTTTATACAAAAATAAAAAAACTTGGATTTAAATAAAATTTTTATGTAAAATTAATATGTTTTTTTCGTGAAAAAATTTTCCCTTTCTTATCACTTCCCCGCATAAGCATCCACATCCGCCGCCGTTATGGTATCGCCGC
>JALSPZ010000233.1 GCA_026985675.1 Flavobacteriales bacterium | reverse complement strand
ACGCCGACGCTGCTAAACATCGATTAAACTCTACCAATCCTTATCGGTTTTTTTACGTTTTCCCTTTCCTTTCATTTTCTTAACAGCGATTTTCTTTTGCGTTTTCTTTTCTTTGTTTTTTAATCCTACAAGCAATTGTTTTATTTGTTGTGGAGATAATTTGCTTTTAGGTTGTTGTCCTTGCTTTTTTTCTTGTTTTTTCTTATCTCCTTTTCCTTGTTTATTTTGCTGTTGCTGCTTATTTTGTTGCTGTTTATTATCTTTCTTTTTATCTCCTTTATTATCTTTTTTATTTTTATTTTTATTATCTTTTTTATTCTTGTTTTGGTCTTTGTTTTGCTTATTTTTATCCTTGTTCTTTTGGTCTTTATTTTGTTTCTTATTCTGATTTTTGTTTTTATTTTTGTTCTTTTTATTCTTGTTATTTTTTTGCTGTTTTTTTAACATCTTCATCGCCAATGCCAAATTATAACGTGCCTCTTCGTCCGCAGGATTGTTTCGCAAAGCATTTTTATATGCTTCAATAGCTTTTTCATATTTCTTTTTTCCAAGCCATACATTTCCAGCATTAAAAAAGGCTTTATCTTTTATCAATGAATTTTCCGACTGTTTACCCGCTTTTTCAAAAAAACGTTCGCCTTCCATATTTCTTTGGGTTTCGGTCATTGTCAATCCCAAATTATAGGATGCAGTAGCATTGACCGGATCCAGTGCCAAAGCTTTTCTAAAATCGGTTTCGGCTGCTTCATATTCCGCCGAATTATAAGCGGATATTCCTTTTTGAATTAAAGCTTTCACTTCTTTTTGAGTCGGACTATCTTTCAACTGTTTATTTTCCTGTCCCCAAACAATTGAAAAACTTATCAATAATATGTATAGGATTTTTAATTTCATCTTAAAATGTTTTTTTATTTTTTATTCATCCAGCTCACCAAATAAATTCAATTTTCTCAACCATTGAGTCTCTCTGTCCAATACCAAAACGTATAACACCATAAAAATCAATCCGGCTAATAAAAACCATTGGAATTGGTCTTTATAATCCGAAAATTTGGTCGTTTCAAATTCTTTTTTATCCATCTTTTTCAAGGCATCAGTTATGTATTTTACCACTTGTTGAGTATTGTTCCCTTCAATATATTTTCCGTTGGTAGCCCGAGCAATTTCCTTTAAAATATCGTCGTGCAAACGGGTAACCACCGTTTTACCGTTTTTATCTTTTTTATAGCCATACATTACCCCGTTTCTTTTAATGGGTATCAAACTTCCTTTTTTTGTTCCTACTCCAATCGAAAAAATCGTAACCCCTTCCTTGGCAGCTCTTTTGGCAGCTTCGACGGCTTTTTGCGAATGATCTTCACCGTCGGAAATAATGACCAAAATCTTATTGGTATCATCTTCGTCAAAATAAGTAGTAGCCAAATCTATTGCATCATCAATGGCAGTCCCTTGCGACGATACCAGATTGGAATTCATATTTTGTAAAAAGATTTTTGCCGCTGCATAATCGGTCGTTATCGGCAACAAAGGATAAGCTTCTCCTGCATAAGCAATAATTCCAACCCTGTCGGAAACCAAATGATCAATAATTTCCGAAACCAAACGTTTGGCTTTTTCCAATCGTGAAGGCTTCACATCTTCGGCATCCATACTTTTACTGACATCCACAGCAAAAACTATATCCACTCCCCTACGCTTCACTGTTTCCAATTTGGTTCCCATTTTCGGATTGGCCAAACCTATGATTAAACTCGCCAATGCCAAAGAAAGCAACAACATTCGCACAAAAGGTTTTAATCGTGATTTTTCCTTGACTATTTTTGAAAAAAGTTTAGCATCAATATGTTTTTTTTGCTTTTTGTTTTGCCAAATTCGCATATAAAAATATGCTAACCATAATATAGGTATAATGAGCAAAAGCATTAAATATTTCGGTTCTTCTATCTGATACATAATTCTTTTCTTTTAAATAAAACTTTTCAACCAAGTATAGCGCAATAACCCAACGATAAACATCAACAATACCGAAGCCAAAACCCAAGGACGATATAGTTCTTTATAATTATAATATTTGGTCTCTTTGATTTCGGTCTTTTCCAATTTATCGATTGATTTATAAATCTTGTTCAACTCATAATTATCCGTAGCTCTAAAATATTTT
>JALSPZ010000232.1 GCA_026985675.1 Flavobacteriales bacterium | reverse complement strand
ATTTGGGGGTGAAATATTTCTTGCAATTATAAATTCGTGAGGATTTTCCCTATTTTTGTCAAATGTTAAACATTTCAAATCTTAGCATCCGCCTTGGGGGAAACGATATAATAAAAAATGTAAATTTTCAACTCAATCCCGGTAATCGGGCGGGAGTTATCGGGCGTAACGGGGTGGGAAAATCCACGCTGCTGAAAGCCATAGCGAGAGAAATTACACCCGCTGAAGGACAAATTTCCATTCTTAAAGGAAATAAAATCGGATTTTTAAGACAAGATATCGAGTTTGAAAACGGAAAAACGGTATTGGAAGAAACTTATAAAGCTTTTGACAACTTAATAAACATTGAAAAAGAGCTAAAAACCATTGAAAAAGACCTGGAAATCCGAACCGATTTTGAAAGCGAAACTTATGGACAGATTTTAGAAAAATACCATCACCTGCAAGAGCAATTTCAAATTAAAGGCGGCTATCAATACCAAGGACAAACCGAAAAAGTCCTCAAAGGATTGGGATTTTCATCCGATGATTTTCATAAACCCGTCGAAACTTTTTCGGGTGGCTGGCGTATGCGAATTGAATTGGCAAAAATTCTTTTGCAGAACAATGATATTCTTTTACTTGACGAACCTACCAATCATCTGGATATAGAAAGTATTATTTGGTTTGAAAATTTTTTGAAAAACTACAAAGGTATCGTGCTTTTGGTCTCTCACGACCAAATGTTTTTGGACCAAGTAACCAACCGAACCATTGAACTTACCCCTACAAAAACCTATGATTTTCCAAAACCTTATTCGGAGTTTATGAAAATCAAAGACGAACTTTTGGAAAAACAAAAACAAGCATACGAAAATCAACAAAAAGAAATCAAAGAAACCGAAAAACTTATCGAACGTTTTCGATACAAAGCCACCAAAGCCAGTTTTGCTCAATCTCTAATAAAAAAACTGGAAAAAATGGAACGTATCGAACCCGATCAAGTAGATAACCGCACGATGAACATCAAATTTCCGGTTGCCCAAAGCTCCGGAAAAATTGTTTTTGAGTTGGAAAACCTTTCCAAATCCTATGGATCAAAAGAAGTTCTGAAAAATATCAATTTAATAATTTCCAAAGGAGAACGAATAGCTTTTGTTGGACAAAACGGAACCGGAAAAACCACACTTGCCAAAATTTTGGTGGAAGAAATTAAAGATTATACAGGTAAACTCAAAAAAGGACATAATGTTCAAATCGGATATTTTGCCCAAAATCAAGCCGATTATCTCAATCCGAAATTAAGTATTTTGGAAACCATTGAACAAGCCGCCGATGATAATAATCGTCCAAAAGTTCGGGATATTCTGGGAGCATTTTTATTCTCGGGAGATGAAGTTCACAAAAAAGTATCGGTTTTGTCCGGTGGTGAACGTAACCGTTTGGCATTGGCGGTGATGATGCTCAAACCCTTCAATGTCTTGATTATGGATGAGCCCACCAATCACTTGGATATACATTCAAAAAATGTGTTAAAACAAGCGCTTAATTCCTTTGACGGCACACTCATCGTTGTCTCGCATGACAGACATTTTCTACAAGGTTTATCGGAAAAAACATTGGAATTTAAAGATAAAAATATCAAAACTTATTTGGGAGATATCGACTATTTCCTCAATGAAAAACAAGTGGATAATTTTAGGGATATTGAAAAATCAAATAATATCAATAAAACCGACACAAACCAAAAATCAAATAACAAAAACGACTATTTACAACGTAAAGAAAACCGTAAACGCCTAAAACAACTCAAAAACAAATTGCAAAAGATAGAAAACCAAATTGAGCAAACGGAAACCGAAATTGAGCAAATGGAAAGTCGCTTATCTTCAGATAATCCGCCAATGGATTCGAAATTTTTTGAAAAATATAACGAGTCCAAAAATCAACTGGATCAATTGATGAACGAATGGGAAAATATTCATTTGGAAATTGAAGAGTTGGAAAACGCTAATTAAAAATCACTCGATGTGTCAGCCGATACATTCCATTTCCTGCGTCAATGGAACACTCAATGCAACGGGAGTAAAACACCCCCTGTCAGTTCGAGTGTTTTTACTGACGTAGGAGGTAAAAATGTATCGAGAACCAGTTCAAGTGAAAATACAAAGGATGAACATTTTTGTATCGAGAACAACTAGTATAAATTAACGTGAGATCGATAAAAGAATCGAAACAAAAATAATTATTTATTAATTAAAATTATATTTCTTTAAATATTTTATTTAACAGATTAAAAATCAAATATCTATAATAAATAAAGAATATTTTCTTAGGTCGAACTCACTTTACACTACAAAAATCCTAATGAAAAGTTTGATAAACTATAAATCCATAAACAGCATATCTCAACAATCGAAAAGAACCTAATTTCAAAAATTTTTTTAGATCATAATTTGCCGAACCCACCAGTAAACTTACAGCTGACCACGGAACGGGTGTTAATGCCGCCAAAACAATCAAAAAACCGCCAAATCTGGAAAACAACAGCCAAGTTTTCTTAAAATATTTGATTCGTAAATATCTAAAAAAAACTCTTTTGAATAGTTTTTTACCAATTAAAAAATTTAAAAAACCTAACAAATATGAAGCGACTCCAAAAAAAATCAAATCATATATATAAATCAATGATTCTCCTTTTTTAAGAGACCAAAGCATAAAAAGCTCCGGCGGAATAATCCCGAAAAAAAATTCCGAACCTAAATAAATTGAATATATTATTTTTGGTTTGGCATAAAACCTTGTTAACCAAACCTCAGGATTATTCTGAATAAAATATTTATCGAAAAAATAAAAAGCAACTAATAAAATTACAAGCCATAAGATACCCTTCAATCCGTTATTGATTAAAAATCTTAAAGCTTCTTTTTTGTTTGTTTTTATCATTAAAACAATCAAATTTATACTAAAGCCAGAACCTTATCGAACGATTAGCTTTCCCGAAAGCACCTTGTCTTTTGCTTGTAACTTGTAAATATAAATCCCGCTTTCAACATTCGTTTTCCAAATAAAATGATACAAACCCTTTGGTTTATCCTCTGATTGTAATACTTGAATCAAACGACCGTTCAAATCAAAAATGCTCAATTTTATTTCGGAATCATCTTTTAACTCATATTCAAAATTCACAAAATCAACAGCAGGATTCGGATATACCCTAAGGTTTTGTAGATGTTCCGTATTCACCGCATTCGTATTCTGGGTTTCAAATACCAAAATCTTTGTTTTGGATATGTTGTTGTTATCTGTTACCTTGAATTTTACATTCCACGTATTTACTTCATCGGGAGCAGTGCCCGAAAAAATCCCATCCGAAGAAATATCCATTCCAATTGGGTAAGGTTCCGTAGTAAATTCATTTTGATGATTGGAAGGATCGGTTTCTCCACTCCAATCGTTGATTATATAATTACCTTCTCCATCTGAAATTCCGGAAGCCCAATCCAAATTATTCGTAATATTGTCTCCATAAAACATTTTTATTGTTCCATCGGGATATAAAGTTACCGCAACATCTACATTGGCATTACTATCACTCCATAAGGAAGTTTTCCAGTGAAAAGTTGCATAATTTTGATTGCCTTCATAATAGATTCCTTGATTATTGGAAGTATCAATTAACAAATCGCTGGCAAAAACACTAATTGCTTTGGTAGAGTGTAAACTTGCTTCTTCGCGCAAATACACAAAATCGTCATCAAACAAAAGGGATCCATCGGTTGAAATATAAATTTGCGAATAGGATTTACCATAGAATGGAAATTCAAAATCCAATTGTTGAACAGCCAATCCATCGTCGTAATTGTCTGGAGCTAAGGCATTTTGTGTAATGGCTGGAAAATTTTCATTGATGAGACTTTGTTCATAATCAATCACTTTTGACCAAATATACGGAGCCTCTCCGTTTGAAGCATTTAATTGTTGACTATAAGCTTGTGATACATCAGCCACGGGCAAATTATCCGTAGTAATTTCCGGGGCTTGAAAATCAACCGAGCCCGTAACACTCATAAGTGTTTGTCCATCATTAACGATATTAATATTATGTTGCGAACATATAAATTCCTGCGTATCCGTTTTGATAGAAAAATCAATAATTTCCCCCGAACCGGAACTATCTGCATCCTTTTCATTAACTATTAAGAAAAATTTAGCTTGCTGATTGGGATTTATATAGGAAAGTAGAGGCGTAATATCTAATGAAATTTCAATAGGGTCAGTATTGATACCCGTTACAGGATATTCACCTCCTTGATAATTGAACAAACTAAAATCCAATTCATGCTCGGGAGCAATGGCGGATAAATTACTGGCAACTCCGGCTTTAAGTTGAATTTTATTTCTTTTATCATGATATAACTTTACTTTCATAATTAATTTCGGATTTTGGGTCTGTTTAACATGTATACCAAAAACCTGTCCTGCTAATATTCCTCCTTGACTTAAAGGCAAAGCCAAAGTTCGATACATCACATAAGCTTTTCCACCGTCTCCCCAACCGGTTCCCCAAGAGTTAACCATTATCAAAGCACCTCTCTCCCAGTCTTTCATATCCACCACACCATCGTTATTGGTATCTATATCGTTCGTTATTTGTCCGTCATTGTTATAATCATAAGCTATGGTATCATCCCAACCGACAAAAGTCATGGCATGATCCACTTGTGATGCCCAACGGGTGATAATATTATCATCTGTCATATTAAACAAAATACCACCAACTCCAGCTGCAAAATTTACTATTCCACCGGTTGACGAACCATCCAAATGATCCGTAAACCATTGTTTTAACATATTCAAACCCTCAGGAGTAGAAACATCTATACTAAAATAATCTTTTACTCTGTCATCCATCATATTTTCATAATCCGGATATCCACTTACCCAATATTTTGCACTGGTTCCATATCTAAGCCCTCCGTATTCGGCTATTGTAGGGCATCCGTTATCTTTTACAATATTCCAACCGTCTGTATAGAACGAGCCGTTATCTCCACTCCCTTGATTCAAAAAATCGTAGGTATAGTGAGAGGGAAATTGATTTTCAGGCATGTCGGCATTAGTACCTCTCAAACGGTTTATTTCGTAAGTAAAAGTATATGCAATTCCACTGGATTGTGAACAAGAACCATCAAACTGATTAAAAATCGGTCTAAAAAAAGGTAATGTAGAATTATCAAGTTGCTGTGGAAATTGCATCGCTGTTCTAGCATAAAAATCCGAAGACACTTCCAATTTAGGTATTTGTTGCAACTCTTTATCGGTTGGAACTCTCAAACCTCCAACAAACCAAGGTTCTCCATTGGGGTCGGGGTTTATGTTACGCAATTGAGCATTTGTCCCAACAAAAATAGAAAAGATTATCAATAAAAAATATTTTTTCATCATTACAATTTTTTACATTTCAATATTATAAAAACAAATATAAATTATTTTCCGCAATAAAAAATTAAAAATCTATAAATTCAGAATATAATATGTTTAATTTCTTATAAAAAAATTTGTTCAAAATTTTAACTTGAGCTTTTGTATAAAAATATATCCTAATAAATATAATTCGTAACTTTGCAAAGAATCCGTTTAAAATAAATTTTTCATGACAGATATAAATAAAATTCCCCCTCAAATCAGAAGAGACATTGTTAGAATGGTTCATGATGTTCAATCGGGGCACCCCGGTGGCTCACTTGGAACAGTTGAGTTTTTTACAGCTTTATTTTTTGAAATATTACGAGATATTCAACCCGAAAATTTTAAGATCGAAAGTACCGGTGAAGATACTTTCATTCTATCCAACGGACATATTACACCGGTTTATTACAGCACCTTAGCCCGAAGAGGTTTTTTCCCTGTTTCGGAACTTTCCTCCTTTAGAAAACTTGGCTCCCGGCTTCAAGGACATCCCTCCACACATGACGGATTACCCGGTATAAGAATTGCTTCCGGATCTCTTGGACAGGGACTTTCGGTAGCTTTGGGAGTGGCACAAGGAAAAAAATTAAATCTTGATAATCATTTGGTTTATACCCTTCACGGAGATGGCGAATTACAAGAAGGACAAATATGGGAAGCTGTATTATATGCCGGTGCCAAAGGAATTGACAACTTAATTGCTACCGTTGATTACAACAATGCTCAAATCGATGGGAAAGTTGATGATGTTTTAAGCTTGGGAGATTTAAAGGCTAAATTTAAAGCCTTCAATTGGGAAGTTGTCGATATCCGAAATGGAAATGATTTGGATGCGGTAATTAAAGGCTTAAAAGAAGCCAAAAATTTAAGCGGTAAAGGAAAACCCGTAGCCGTTTTATTACATACAAAAATGGGATTTGGTATAGATTTTATGGAAGGAGACTATCGTTGGCACGGAAAAGCATTGAATGATGAACAATTGGAAAAAGCATTGAAACAATTACCTGAAACTTTGGGAGATTATTAATCTGAAAATTTGAAATTTATGAAAAAATATACATATACCGAAAAAAAAGATACCCGTTCGGGATTTGGAGATGCCTTAACTGAACTTGGTAAAAAAAATAAAAATATAGTCGCATTAACTGCCGATGTTGCTGGTTCTGTAAAGATGAACGAATTTGCCAAGCTATTCCCCGAACGATTTTTTGATGTGGGAATACAAGAAGCTAATATGATAGGAATGGCTGCCGGTTTTACTTTGGAAGGAAAAATACCTTTTGCTTCCACTTTTGCAGAATTTATTACCGGTAGAGTATATGACCAAATCAGACAAGCTGTAGCATATTCCGAAAAAAATGTAAAAATATGTGCTTCTCATGCCGGTTTAACCGTAGGAGAAGACGGTGCTACACACCAAGCTTTGGAAGATTTGGGTATGATGAAAATGTTACCCGGTATGGTGGTTATCAACCCTTGCGACTATAATCAAACAAAAGCGGCAACCCTTGCCATTGCAGAACACAAAGGACCTGTTTATTTACGTTTCGGACGTCCGAAAGTACCAAATTTTACTCCTGAAAATCAAAAATTTGAAATAGGCAAAGCAGTTGTTTTAAATGAAGGTAAAGATGTCAGTATTTTCGCTACAGGACACTTGGTTTGGGAAGCAATTAAAGCAACCGAAAAATTAGAAGCGGAAGGCATATCGGTTGATTTGATAAACATTCATACCATAAAACCCTTGGATAAAAAAGCCGTTCTGAATTCCGTTAAAAAAACAGGAGCTGTTGTTACAGCCGAAGAACATAATCGCTTGGGAGGTTTGGGTGAAAGCATCTCGGGATTGTTAAGCTCGGAATATCCTGCACCGCAAGAGTTTGTTGCAGTAAACGATAAATTTGGCGAATCCGGAACCGGTGATGAATTGATGAAAAAATACGGATTGGATGCCGAAAGCATATATCAAGCGGTCAAAAAAGTATTAAATAGAAAATAATCCGAAGAAATTTTGGAATATAAAGACCCCGAACATATCAAAAAAATTATAGACGCCATTCGTAATGAGCAAAAACTGAAAAAAGGACTGCTTAAAGCCCGTGTTGTAAAACTTTGGAAAGAGCTTTGGGGAGAACATATCAATTCATATACCCAAGCCGTTCTTTTTGAAAACGGCAAATTAACCGTATATTTGACCTCTTCGACTTTACGTGAAGAAATCAATAGAAATAAAAATAAAATTATTGAAAAAATGAATGAAGAACTTGGAAAAAAGCTCATCAAAAGTTTAATATTAAAATAAATAAACTTTGAAAAAAAAATTAATACATAGAAAAATACAAAAACTACTGAAAAAAAAATCCGATAAAAATCCGGTAACATCCAAAATAAAAAGCATTGTTATTTTGAATAATCCCAATAGTGGATTGGATATCAAAAAACTAAAATTTATGGAAAACGCTCTGGGTTTGGATAGTTCCGATTTTAATATTTTTACCGTAAAAGAAAAAAAAGACAATTTTAATAGTCTCCACGGACTGATTGCGGATGCTTCTGACTTAAACATCTTTGGCAATATCAAAAACAAACAAATTAAAGAGTTCCTAAATAAAAAATATGATTTGCTAATTGATTTTACAAGTTTGGAAAAACCCCTTGAAAAATATTTTTCTTTGATGATTCCGGCAGGCTTTCGTGTAGGCTATAAAACCGACGACCAAATTTATGACTTGATGATTGAAGTAAAAAATAAAGATATTCCCGTATTTATAAAGGAAATGTCCTATTACTTGAAATTATTAAAAATGATCTGAATTTTTTAACGTTTTCTTATATTTAACTCTCGATTTTTTATCGTAGAATTGTATTTTCATATATTAATGTGAAAATCAGCTTAATTTTGTATCTTTGCAAATTGAGCCTAAAGGCACTGAATAATTAGAATTATTGATTCGTATGATAAAAAAATTTTTTATAACGGTTATTAGCTTGATACTTTTATCTTCTTGTAGTGAATATCAAAAAGTATACAACGGAAAAGATATTGATGCCAAATATAAAATGGCTTGGAAAATGTATGAAAATGGTAAATACAGAAAAGCGGAAGAACTGTTTCATCAAGTAGATAAATTTTATAAATTCAAGCCTACCTATCAGCGCTTATTATTCGCTCGTGCTATGAGTTTATATAAAATGAAAGATTATTTCTCTGCCGGCGAGCTTTTTAGAAAATTTACACGCTTATTCCCCGAAAGCTCCAAAGCCGAAGAAGCTGATTTTTATATCGTAAAAGCTTATTACGAACTTTCACCTAAATATTCGGTTGATCAAGCATACACCCAAAAAGGAATCGAAGAAATACAACAATTCTTAAAACGTTATCCGTATTCCAAATATAAAGATGAAATTAACAAAATGAATGCTGAACTTACACATAAACTTGAAAAAAAGTATTTTGAAATCAGTAAACAATATTATGATTTGGATTTATACAAATCGGCAATCGTTGCTTTTAATAATTTTTTAGTGGATTATCCCGGATCCATTTACAAAGACGATGCTCTTTACTACCGTTTCAAAGCTGCCGCAGATTTGGCTTTGAACAGTGTGGAATCAAAAAAACAAAAACGCTTGCAACAAGCCATTGATTATTACAAAAATTTTATCAATAAATATTCCGAATCTCCTTATAAAAAAGAAGCAGATAAAATATTTGAAAAACTAAAAAAAGAAGTAA
>JALSPZ010000231.1 GCA_026985675.1 Flavobacteriales bacterium | reverse complement strand
TGAACATCCTTATGACCGTTTGGTGTTTATTATGCCGCCGTGGCAAGAAATTTTTACCGGTGATGAAGAACGATATGAAGACTTTAATCAAGCACAACTTATTCATAACAAATTGGTTAACTATTATAAAGATTTAGGATATTTCTTGGTTTTCGTGCCTTTTGGAACCGTAGAAAAACGTGCCGATTATATCATCAAAAGTTTAGCAAAATACAATAAGTAAATTGACTTACGAAGCCATTCTAAAAAAATATTGGGGATTTGACAGTTTTCGTCCTTTGCAAAAAGAAATCATCGATACGGTGGTCAAAGGAAAGGATGTAGTAGCCATTTTGCCTACGGGTAGCGGAAAATCTCTGATATATCAAGTGGCGGGATTGAGCAGACAAGGACTTACTTTGGTGATTTCCCCATTGATTGCCTTGATTGAAGATCAAACAAATAAATTGAACTCATTAGGTATAAAATCCATTGCCTTATCGGGACCGCTTCCTTTTTATGAAATGGAACGATTAATGGATAACGCACTATATTCCGATAATAAATTTTTGTTCCTATCACCCGAACGACTTCAAAACAATTATATCCGAAAACGTTTGGAAAATGCCGATATAGGCTTGGTGGTGGTGGATGAAGCCCATTGTATTTCCGAATGGGGACACGATTTTCGTCCGTCTTATTTAAAAATAGCACAACTCAATGAGTTTACATCAAATGTGCCTTTTTTGGCACTAACGGCAACTGCCGGAGATAAGGTTTTGGATGATATTGTCAAATACTTGTCGTTGAACCAACCGGTAATTTTCAGAGAATCGGTCAAAAGAGAAAATCTGCGTTTTAAAGTATGGAAAACCGGCGATAAAAACGGAACCATTTTGCAAGAACTCAAAAAGGACGAAACGGCTTTGGTTTATGTAAATATGCGAAAAAAAACTTATGAAATTTCATATATTTTGGAAACAAACGGATATAAAAGTGCGGCTTTTCACGGAGGAATGGATTTTCATACCAAGCAAAAAGTTTTAGAAGAATGGTTGCAAAATCAAACAAAAATAATAGTCGCAACCAATGCATTCGGAATGGGAATTGACAAACCCGATGTAAGAAAAGTCATTCACAACGATTTACCTTTCAGCTTGGAAAATTATCTACAAGAAGCGGGTAGGGCGGGACGCGATGGCAAAATGTCCGAAGCCATACTTTTGTTTAATGCTAACGATATTGATAAGGACAACAATTTTTTCCTGAACAAAATTCCTAGGGTTGAAGAAATTATAAAAGTTTATAAACGTCTTTATACCTATTATCATATTGCCGAAAATGAAGGAGAAGGAATGGAATTTGACTTTGATTATAAGGACTTTTGTCAAAAATATCAGTTGGATTTATTCAAAACTTTGGATATATTAAAAATTTTGGAAAGTGAAGAAATCATACAACTAAAAAATCAATATTCGATACTGCCCGAAGTAAAAATAGAAGTTTCACCTGCACAAATCAGAACTTATTTTGATTCGGGATCCAAATATACAGGCTTGTTGGATATTCTGATTCGACAATACAGCGATATTTTTTATCAATTTGTAAAAATAAAACCGGATAAAATTGCCGAAATTTTGTCCGTGGAAATACAATTAATATTAAATTATTTGAATGAGCTTTCCAAGCAAGGAATTATTTCATACAAGCCCCCGGGAAAAGATTTTCGTATTTTGTTTTTAATGTCAAAAGACGAATATTTTTTACAAAGAAAAATAAAAGATTTTAAAAAGAGAATACAAATAAAAAAAGAAAAATTACAAGCCGTAATAGATTATGTAACGAATGAAAAAATATGCAGAACGCGTTTTTTAAGCCGGTATTTTGGTGAAAAAAATACCGAAGATTGTATGATTTGTGATATTTGTATAAAAAATCATTCAACTTTAACCGATGATGATATTTTACTGAAAATCAAAGAGTTATTAAAAGATGAAGCTATGAATAAACGTGAATTGCAAAAATATTTTACAGTGAATATTGATAAACATTTGGATTTTTTGATTGAACAGAAAAAGATAAAATTTAATATATTAAATAAATACGAATTGAATGAAAAAAAATGATTTTGAATCGGCAGCACGTTTGATAAAAAACGCTAAACATCTTACGGCTTTTACCGGTGCCGGAATTTCCGCCGAGAGTGGTATTCCTACTTTTAGAGGCAAAGAAGGAATTTGGAACAAATATGATCCGATTATTTTGGACATAGATTATTTTAAATCCAATCCCGAAAAAGCTTATCCTTTGATTAAAGAAATGTTTTATGAAATTATTGATAAAGCACAGCCCAATAAAGCCCATAAAATTTTGGGACAATGGGAACGGGAGGGGATTTTAAAGGCGATTATTACACAAAACATTGACAATTTACATCAAAAAGCAGGTAATAAAAATGTTATTGAGTTTCACGGCAATACGCGAGATTTGGTTTGTATGAATTGTGGAGAAAAATTTTCTGTAAATTCCATTGATTTTGAGCAAAATCCCGTTATTTGTCCCAAATGTGGTGGTTTGCTCAAACCAGATTTTGTGTTTTTCGGTGAACCTATTCCCGCTGATGCCTATAAACAATCTGTTTTTCACACTTTGGCGTCTGATGTATATTTGGTTATCGGAACTACCGGAATTATTATGCCGGCATCTCTATTGCCTTATGAAGCCAAGAAAAACGGTGCTAAAATTATTGAAATCAATACCGAACCCAGTGAATATACCGAGAAAATTACCGATATATTTTTACAGGGAAAAGCTACTGAAATTTTGGATAAATTGAATAATCTTAACTCTTTGATTGGATATTAAAAACATTTCAATACATTCTTTCTTTAATAGATGAAACGCTCGATGTCATCTCGATACAATTTTTATTCGCTCACTCATAAAAATCACTCGATGTGACAGGGCGTTGTAAATTTATGCTTTGTCAGTTCGAGTGTTTTTGCTGACAGTAGGAAGCAAAAATATATCGAGAACTCTCTAATAACGAAGCATCTTGATATGATTTTTCTCGCTCACTCGAAAAATCACTCGATGTCATCTCGATACAATTTTTATTCGCTTACTCATAAAAATCACTCGATGTGACAGGGCGTTGTAAATTACGCTATGTCAGTTCAAGCATACTACATTAAATTATCCATATTCCATTGTCTATCCGGTTGATAAATCAATTCTCCGTTTTTGATACTTAACGGGCTATCAAAATTATTGGTAAACAAACTTCCGGTGCCCAATCCTTGGGGTAGTGTGGGTTTTTTATCGGCGGTAAATTGTGCAATGGCATTCAGCCCGATATTACTTTCCAAAGCCGAAGTAATCCACCAGCCGGTATTTGTTTTTTCGGCAGCATCAATCCAGCTATCCGTTCCGATAAAACCACCGTGTAAAGCAGGTTTTAGAATGATATATTGTGGCTGGATTTGTTTCAAGAACCTGACTTTATCAAAACTATGATTATAGCCAATCAGCTCTTCATCCAAGGCAATAGGAATAGGAGATTTCCTGCACAAATTATACAATTCTTCAAACTGCCGGGGCTTAATCGGTTGTTCAATGGAATGAATTTGAAAAGCAGACAAACGTTTTAGTTTTTCCAAAGCATTTTTGGGCTCAAAAGCGCCATTGGCATCCAATCTTAATTCGATTTCTTGCGGAGAGAATTGCGAACGTATATATTTAAGCAAGTCCAATTCGTCTTGAAAATCAATTGCCCCGATTTTTAATTTGATTACTTTAAAACCTTCGGACAGTTTTTGTTTGATTTGTTCAAACATAAATTTTTTATCTCCCATCCATATCAATCCGTTGATGGGAATTCCTTTCTCTCCTTGTGTAAATTCAGTAGGAAATAAAATAAACTGATTTTTGGCTTTTAATGACAAAAGCGCTTGTTCCCAACCGAAAATTATCGAAGGAAAATCTTTGAGGTTTTCCAAAATTATTTCTTTTGGCATTTGAATATTGTTAATGAGCCATTGTAAATGGTTTTCGTATTCCAGTATATCATCATAGCTTAAACCTTTGAAAAGAGCCGCTTCACCGATACCGGTTTTTCCGTTTTCGGATAAAAAAATAAAATAAGTTTCTTTGGTATATAAAATCCCGCGTGAAGTTCCGGCAGGACGCTTAAAATTCAAAGTATATTTTTTAAAAGATGCTTTCATAAAGTAAAAATAGCAATATTTTTTTTATTAAGGATTAGTAATTTATAACCCGTAATAATTATTAAACCGCAAAGACGCAAAGAAACGCAAAGATGTAAAGGATGCACCGATTTTACATAATCAAATTTATCATAAAGTATTAACCATTAACCATTATAATTATTTCTCCTGCGCTTGTATAGCCGTTAATAAAATGGTATTATAAACATCATCCACCGTGCATCCGCGACTTAAATCGTTTACGGGCTTATTCAATCCTTGAAGCATAGGACCGATAGCCAAAGCTCCGGTTTCTCTTTGGACGGCTTTGTATGTATTGTTTCCCGTATTCAAATCGGGAAAAATAAGCACGCTGGCTTGTCCTGCTACGGGAGAACCGGGCAATTTTTTTTGTCCCACTTCGGGATCAACCGCCGCATCATATTGTATGGGACCTTCTACTAAAATATCGGGGCGTTTGGTTTTAACGATTTCGGTAGCTTTTTTGACCTTTTCAACATCTTCTCCTTTGCCCGAACTCCCCGACGAATAAGATAACATAGCCACTTTGGGCTGAATCCCGAATTTTTTGGCAGAATCAGCGGATTGAATAGCTATTTCGGCTAATTCTTCCGCATTGGGATTGGGATTGATGGCACAATCGGCAAAAGCGGAAACTCTGTCGGGCAGACACATAAAAAATACCGATGAAACCAATTTTGCATCCGGTTTGGTTTTGATAATTTGCAGGGCAGGACGGATGGTATGTTGCGTGGTATGAGCCGCTCCCGATACCATTCCGTCGGCATCTCCGTTGTAAACCATCATCGTGCCGAAATAGGAAACATCTTTTATTAAATCTTGTGCCGTAGTTTCCGTCATTCCTTTATGCTTACGTAATTCATAGAGTTGTTTTGCATATTTGTCAGCCAACGGATCGGTTTCCGGATCGATAATTTTTATTTTTTTACAATCCAAATTGATTCCTTTGTTTTTGACGATATTGCAAATCTGATCTTTTTTACCCAATAAAATCAAATTTACCAATCCCGTGGCTTGTAGTCTGCAAGCGGCTTTTAAAATTCGTTCGTCCGTGCCTTCCGGCAATACAATGGTTTTCTTCTCACGACTTGCCCATTCTTCCAGATTATACAAAAACATAGAAGGCGTCATCTTTTGTTGATCAAAGCTTATAATATTATTTAGTAATACTTTGACATCAATATATTTTTTGAATAGATGAATGGATTTTAAGATTTTACGCGTATCAAAAGGATTGATTTTGGGTTTTAATTCCGAAATTTTTGTCGTGGTTTCATAGGTATTGGGTTTTACTACCACAATGGGAATGGTCGTATTGATGCCTTTGATTAATTTTATAACGGGTTTTTCGGGTTTGATACCACCGGTAAGCACCAAGCCGGAAATAGGGGGATAGTCTTCGCTTTTATCGGCTTGAATGGCAGCCAATATAAGGTCTGCACGGTCACCCGGAGTGATTACAACGGATTTTTCACGTAAACGCGGCAAATAATGACGCAATTGCATAGCTCCGACTTCGTAATATTTTACGGGTTTTTCCAAAAATTTTTCGCCGGACAAAACTTCTCCTTCAAATGCATTTAATATATCACGCATACTGGGTTTTAAAAGATTTTCATCCCGTGGAATGGCAGATACATAAGTTTCTTTATCAACAATCTTTTGAATTTTGGAAACGATATTTTTTAAATTTTTAGGTTTTATTTTATTGGCAATAATAGCGGGGACTTCCACTTTTTCTTCTTTAAAGGCATCGTAAGCCAATTTGACATTGCCGATATATTCTTCAATGGTCTTGGAAATTCCACTGGAAACCAATATCACGGGAATTGCCAAATTGGAAGCCAATTTTACATTGAGTTCAAACTCAATCATAGTGCCTTTGCCCGAAAAATCACTTCCTTCCATAAGAATAAAGTCAAATTTCTTTTCCAGTTTTTTATATTTTCGGATAATTTGTTCCAAGATTTTTCCCTCTTGTCCTTTGTTGAGCAAATCCACAATTTGACTACGGGTAAAACCGTAAGCATCTTCATATTTCAAATCCAGATTAAAATATTTTATCATTGTTTGAATATGATTATCTTTTTGTCCGGCGGGATAATCATTAATCACCGGACGAAAATACCCGACTTTGTTTTTTAATACCAACAGTTCATTCATTAAACCGATGCTAATCAGCGATTTACCGCTATGCGGTTCTATGGTGGAAATATATACGGCCTTGTTCATTTTAATAAATTTTGTTTTATACAAATTTACATTAATCCGACGGTTTAAATAGCTTTTTATAATTTTTTTTGAGTTAATTTTTGGTAAAGATTGAATGCGAAGTAATAAAATTGTTTTATAGAAAAATTGCGTTATATATATTTTTTATTATATTTGTTGTAGATAAATAATCCAAAGATTTATATCCTTATGAATTATGGTGTGACAGAAATTATAATTTTTAAAAAGTCAAATACAGGATATTTAAACTGTTAATCAGAATAAAAATTAAAAAAATAGTTATGAAAAAAATAATTTTATCAACTTTTATCTTTTTTAATCTTTTTTTGGGGTGTACGAATCCGAAAAATAAAAAAAATACTTTGGATTTTTCTATTGATACAAAACCGGCATCTCTTTTTATTGAAATAATGAATTTAACAATGAATAATCAAATAGATAAGCTACTTGATGTTAAAATTGACAGTTTATTAAATCAACCTGTTTATACTGAATTAACGAATAATATATCTCTTATCACGAAAAACAAAAAATATATTGGTAATGATGCCTATAAATATGCTTTTAAAAACTTGAATAATGAAAATTTTATAATGTCCGGCGATATCAATAATTATTGGAAAGAATGGTGGAAAAAAACTGATAAGAAAAAATTATTACATTTCATCAATGAAGTAAAATCAAACAAAACGGATATAATAAAACAATCGACAAAATATATAAATACGTATTTGCCTTCCAAGATAGATACAAGCCAACATATTGATGTAGTTTTATGTTTTGACGGTAATCGCGGTTGCTTTACCGAAAATAATATGCTTGTAATGGACTTATTGGATATCAACAATAATATGAATTCATTTATCAAAACTTTTTCACACGAATTGCATCATATTTATTATAGAAAATGGTTAAATAAACAAATTAAATTTAAAAACAAAAATAAGAATCAGAAAATATTAATCGATTATCAGAAAAAATTAATTCTCGAAGGAATTGCTCAGCAAATAAATTTTGATGATTCACTTGTCTATACAAATGATATTAAAGAACTCTATTTCAACAAAGAATTAATAAATGAACTGGCAAATGATTGGTTTAATCATTTTAGAAAGATAAATAAATCTAAACAACCGGACAAATATTACAAGGAACTAATAAATAAAATATGGGGAAATCAAGCTATTGATAAATTAAATAGATACTACAAAGGAAATAAAATGGACGATGCTTTGGAAAGCAGACCCACGGTTTTTTATTATATAGGTTTTCATTTGTATTATGATGTTTACAAGAATGGTGGAAAAGAAAAATTGGACTATGTTATTTCTCAACCGAAAGACTTGTTAATTTACTACAACAAATTAAGAAAAGATAATGATTTTATCCCAATAATACCAAAAGATATTATAAAAATATGGAATAAGAGTTTTGAATAATAATGTGTATTGTGGCGTAAAAATCAAGAAAAAAATGTTGCATATTTTGATTTTATCGCTTACACAATCGCTTCTATGTCAATATGTTATCTATTTCCTAACAAATGTTTAGCGTGATTTAAAGCCGATTCCGATGGCGATTTTCCTTCAATCATTTCGGCAATTTCATAAACTCTTTCATCGGGGGTGAGCAATTTTACATTGGAACTGATATTATCTTTTTCTTTGGTTTTATAAACTTTATAATGTCTGGTGCCTGCCGCTGCAATTTGAGGTAAATGCGTGATGACTATCACTTGCATATTTTGTGCAAGATATTGCAGAACATCCGCCATATTTTGTGCGACTTCTCCCGAAATTCCACTGTCGATTTCATCAAAAACTATGGTAGGAAGTTTTTTGTATTTGGATAAAATGGTTTTTACCGCCAACATAATTCTGGAAAGTTCACCGCCGGAAGCAATTTGTTTAATGGAACCATAAGTTTTGCCGTCGTTGGATGATATTTGAAATTCCAAATCGTCTTTGCCGGTGGCGGTAAAATGGTCTAATGCTACTAATTTTATTTGTATCCGCGTATGCGGCATACTCAATTTTTTCAAAACACGTTCTATTTGCGATACCAATTTGGGGATAATTTTTTCCCGATTTTGACGGATATGGGTCGCTATTGTGTTTAATTCTTTTGTAGTGGCTGTCAGTTGGGTTTGTAAGTCATTCAATTGATTTTCCAAAGAGGATAAATCCATAACTTCTTCGGATAAATGGTCTCGTAATTGTATCAATTCATCAATCGTTAAAACTTTGTGTTTGAGCAATAAACGATTGATGGTATCGAATTGTGCTTGTAATTCTTCTTTTTCGTTTGGGGAATATTCGTTATTTTCCAACAAACGATCAATTTCCAAAGAAATATCTTCGATTTCAATTTGCATACTTTCCAGTCTTTCTGCAAGTTCTTCAAAGTCGGAGGATAATCCCGAAATTTTTCTAAAAGCATTACGTAAATCTATCAATTGACTATGGATTCCCAATTCGTCGGTGTTTATTTTTTGATGAGCTTCGCTTAAAATACTACCGATTTCTTCCGAATGTTCCAGTTGTTTTAGTTGTTTTTCAAGTGCTTCAAAATCAATTTGTTCCAAATCGTATGCGTTAAGTTCTTCCAGTTGATAATTTTTATATTCAAGCTCTTCTTGTGCATTTTGTAGTTTTTCTTTGACTTGATTTATTTCCTTGATTAAATTATTGTATTTCGTAAATTTCTCAGCATATTTTTCTAAAAATTTTTTA